>JACNLQ010000012.1 GCA_014381415.1 Fidelibacterota bacterium | reverse complement strand
ACAAATTGGTGGACACAGTAGTTGGAACAGTTGCAAGAGTGAGCCCTGCATTTTTTGGGCTTTTTTATTTATCGGCTAACTATATTAAGTTTACATATCTAATCAAGGAGATAAAATGAAGAAATTATTCAACAAATGGATATTGCCCGTATGTTTATTGCTTATACTATTTATTCAACCAATACATTATTATTTAAAAGGAAATATTAATCCTGTATTTATAGTTTTTGTGATTGCATTATTACCTGCAGCATTAAAGGGTTTAGAATATAAAATTTCTAAAAGATTAGAACAATTATTAGTCTTATTAGCAGGATTAGGTATGATATATGTTATTTGGTATACATTTTTCTAACCCCCTATGATTCTACCCTGCCCCCCAAAGTTGTACCAAGTGTTAAGAGTGGAATAATCTAAAAAACACAGCACATTTATGGCACACATTCAATATTCCTCGTCGAGAGATTGTGTATTGCTAATCCGTCATGGTTTAACTTCCATGCACAAGTTCAAATCTTGTACTCTCCGCTTGACAAACATCAAACCTCTTTTTAATTGAGGGGATTTTTTGTTTGCTCTGAATTAACTCCCTCACCACAGCAAACATAATCACAGGTATTTAAGTATCTGTACTTTCCAAAAACTCCATCCAAATTACTATTATATTAATTACTCAAAAATAAACCCTGCTATTATGCAGGGTTTATATCACAATAGAATATTTATGATTATTTACGCAGGGGCTAAACTGTTATTGGTTTTAAAGAATTTCTGCAATTTACCCATACTCTCTTCAATATCAGAAACTGAAATGCCTGAATAGGCAAAGCGTATATATTTTCGGTTTTCATTTGGCAGAGGAGTACCAAAATGCTCACGGGTACAAAAGGACACACCGGTTTCCCGCAGAACTCTGGAGCGGAAATCTTCGTAGGAGTGAGCGCCCATCTGATGATACAATTCAGTGACATCCGGGAAAAGATAAAATGTGGAATTTGGGGTGAATAATGATACTCCTTCTATTTCGTTTAATTTAGCAGATAGTGCATCTCTTCGTTTTTTTAATTCATCTAGAATAGTGTGAGAACCCACCTGATTTCCATGAAGAGCCTCCACCCCACCATATTGAATAAAATGATTGGTACAGGATTCATCATTCACACCCAGTTTAGCAAATATTTTCATTAAATCTGCAGGACCAATAGCTGCCCCCAGCCTCCATCCGGTCATGGCATAGGTTTTAGAAAAAGTGTATAATATTACCGTTCTCTCCTGCATACCAGGTAGAGATACTATACTTTTTGGATTTCCGGAATACTGAATATTGAAATAGGCTTCATCACTGAGAACCCATAAATCATGGCGGTTTACTAAGTGGGCAATCCATTCCATTTCATCTTGGTTAGATTCCCCTCCCATGGGATTCTGGTAATTATTATAAATGAATAACTGCGTATTGGAATCTATCATATCCTCAACTCTATCTCTGTCAATACTAAATCCATTGGTATTGGGGATGTACCCATATGGTAGCGGATTTCCGCCGTGAAACTCTATTTGGCTTTCATAAATTGGGTAGCCCGGATTTGGGTAAAGTACCCCATCACCGGGGTTCATTAATGCCTGAATAAATTTGGGTATAACCGGTTTGCCTCCAGGCTGTACAACTACATTTTTACGAGTTAACGAAATGTCCCGCTCAATCCCAATTTTTTCTGCTAAAGCATCTCGTAATTGAGGGATACCAACAGATGGGATATAGCCCGTTTTTCCATCTCGAAGCGCTCTATTAGCAGCTTCCATTATATTTTCGGGAGTGGGAATATTGATATCACCCAGATGGAAGGGATAGACCTTATTCCCTTCAGCTGCAAATTCAGCTGCATCCTGTGAGACAGCAAATGCTGTTTCTGTACCGAGTTTGGTTAATCTTGATGCGTAATCTGTTTTCATCCTATCTCCATTTTTTCAAATATATTTTCCGGTATAGATTTCTTCAGGGATTCTATGCGTAATTTTCTGTCACTGCTGAATTTTTGAATGGCTTCTAATTGCCAAACTGCAGATAAATGAGATTCTTCAATCACCTCTTTTAAATTACCGCCAAAGCGCCAACCATTATCCCAGTCCGGGGATAAAGAATATTCTTTCACAATTGGATGCTGTACCCAATGGGACATATTTCCAAGAGATGTATTGGTAATAACCATACAATCCAGCCATTCATCCTCTTTCATAACAGACTGTTGATAATCTTCAGATTGCAATTTAAATAATCCCCATGACAGAGCTGCCACAATTTTTATATTGGGTCCATCTGAAATAATTTGGGGAAGTATAGAGCATAATTCATTGATGACAGAAGTGCCTCTTACCAACACCACTCCTTCTTTTTCCCTATCATCATTATAATCTTTTATAATATAAGCACCATTTGCAGCTTCAAAATGGGATGGCATTTCTAAGTTTGGACGATGGGGAATTTCAATAGCTGGTCGGGTTAAATGTAATGCAATAATGGGAATATCTGTAGCCAATGCGGCACCCAACATTACGGGGACTTCATTATATTCCCAGGGGTGTAAATTTAGAATATGACCTTCAGGGAATAATTGCGTCACGCCTGGAGCAAAAATTCCAAAATGGGTGCGGAAATCTTCTGCCGTTTCTGGCCCTGAATGTCCTGCTACCCAGATTGTTTTACCCACCTTTAATTGGGAGTCTTGTGCAATTTGACTGAATAAGCGATAAGCCCCGTATTTTAAATAAGAAAATGACCCATAGGTGCTACAGGAGGTAATATATCCATTAAATTCTTTATATGGGTCTTCTGCAAAATTAACGGTACTTATACCCGTCATAAGCCCAGCATTTGCAAATTCAGTGATTCCCTGGGGAAGCAATGTTCCACCGGTATTACTCTCACGATGGTACATGCCAGAATCTGAAGCATTATTCCAACCCTTACTAAATCCAGCTATATTGGTAGAGCCGGCTAAATCTGCAGAACAGACTAATGCCAGGGGTCTGCCATACTTTTCCTTGGAATAGGAATTTAGCCATGATCCAAAATTTCCAAAAGCAGCACGATTGGGCATTTTTTCTCCGGGTTCACAATATAAATCAGGGGGATAGTTTTTATAATCGTAGAGTGTATTATCATCAAAGGGGTTCTGTTCAAATCCCATTTGTACAGTTTTATTTTCCGGGATGGATTCTGCGATCTCAAGCAGTCTATCTGCCAGATAATCTGCTAAACCATCCATTGAATCAAATAATGACATGACTGTTTGAAGGGTATCTGCCATTTGTTTTTTGTTTATGTCAAAATCATCCGATGCTTCCCTATTTAAATGTTCAAATTGTACGCCAAAGCGTTCACCGAATTCTTGCTTAATATTCCAAAATTCTTTAGAATTTCGTTTATGGGGGGCACCGTGACTGGCATTGTCAAATTTTTCATAGCCCCTACCCTTTCTAGTCTTCAGCCATAAAGCTTTGGGTTGGTTTTTATTTTCAGTTTCAAATAATTCATCATAAGCATTAAGGATGCTTTCCCAATCTTCCCCATTTTCTGTTCCGGCAACTTTCCAGCCATAGGGTTCAAACCAATCTACAGGATTCCCAGCCTTTATATCGCTGAAGGGACGGTCATCGATACCAAAATCATTCCAATCCACCACGTAGATTAAATTGCCCAATCCAAGACCATAGGCTGCAATTCGTGCTTCATGAGTAACACCGGAAGTGAGACCACCTTCTCCCTCCATAGCAAAAACTCTGCTGTTTGGAGCACCACTGTATTTCAGAGCAAATGCCTGCCCAGCTGCCGGAGCAGCTCCATGGCCGGTTGGTCCCGTATTAAATTTAAAAAACAGAGTTTTCCCTTCCATTTCGGCATGACCAGAAAGACCTCCACTTCGTCTTAGGGTGAGCAGGTCTTCCCAATATAATGTAAATTTATCCCCCTTGGGATTTAAATACTTTATATTACCCGTTTCATTATATTTTCTCCGCAGGGCTTCATTGAATACTGCCAAAGTCGCATAGACCATAGGATTGGTATGCCCAGCCACCAAAACAAATCGATCACCAAATGTGGCACCGGGATTACGAATATCCCATTTCATAACACCTGATAATAAGGTGGAGACCAAGGCAGGTACTTTAGAGCGGGATCCACCCGGGTGTCCGCTTTGAGATAGGTTTAAAGCTATATCGATAGATTGATCTACCATTCCGGCAATGGCATCCCAATAGTTTAAATTAATTTTATGTTGTTTATATAGATTCATAATAAGGGTGTAAATTTACGGTGATAATACTCGTTTCTTCAACTCAAAGAGGGGGATTATTCCATCTTGTAAAATTAGTTTGTGGAATTCAGAAAGCACAAAATTATCCACTTGCTTACGTTTATATTCTGCCAAAAGTGAATTCAATTCCATTAGGCCAATAAACGAAGCTGTTCCGGAAAAATAGTACAGGTCCGTTTCCATTTGCATCAATTGGGCTTCATCCTCTTTCATAAATGCCATTTCTCGAAGAAATTTAAGAGCATCTTCCCGATTTATTTCACCAGAATAATACCGCATTTCCATAATTGTTTGGGCAATAATAGAAATTTCTTCCTTCAGCTTTAAAATATGATATTCTTGAGCCCAATTTCCATATCCTTCCTCAATTAACATATTTAAAGCGTATGATTTCCATCCAGCAGCAGTGATTAAATCAGGAAATAAATATCGAATCATTGAGGGATAATTTTGAGAATATCCCAACTGTATCCCATATCCCGGAAGAATATGTTTAGCGTTGATAATATCTATTTCCTGGAGGTTTAAATTATATTCTCCGAAATCATCTAAAGGAGCGTTTATATTATAAACAATATCAGTAGAAACTTTTTTGGGATGATCATCAAATAAGAAAACCGGAGATTGAGGACTGCTATAATCCGGTGCAAATTCCAACTTAATGGTTTTATTTTTTTTCCTGGGTAAGAGCGAATTGGTATAGCAAAATTTTTCTATGGCAGTTAATGATTCGTAAAACTGGGAAAGTACCTCATCATTTCTAATCTTATTTTTTGGATTGTTATAAATATCATCAACGGTCCATTGAATAACTTCCAATGTGTCTGCTCGGTCCAACCAAACGGGCTCATCATTTTCTTTCAAATAGAATGGCAGGGTCAAATGAAATAATCTGTCTTGAGTGGGTATGAGTTTTTTCCGAGCCAATTCATATACGT
>JACNLQ010000065.1 GCA_014381415.1 Fidelibacterota bacterium | reverse complement strand
GGAGCGGATATCATTATTACCTATTTTGCAAAAGGAGCCGCGAAGCTATTAACTTAATTTTTGTATCTGTTTTACATCCCTTCTCATCAGGGAGAAGGTTAGGATGAGGGTATTTAATTGAAAATTGCATTAATATGAACATAGAGAAAAGTAAACATTTGTTTCAACTAGCCAGCCAAATAATTCCCGGGGGAGTAAATTCGCCTGTTCGGGCTTTTAAATCGGTAGGGGGTATTCCGCCATTTATCGCAAAAGCTCAGGGTGCTCATATCTGGGATGAAGATGGAAATAAGTACATTGATTATATTGGTAGTTGGGGACCAATGATTTTAGGTCATGCTCATCCTGATGTCATTAAGGCTATTCAGGAGGTAGCGGTAAATGGAACCAGTTTTGGTGCTCCAACCAAAAAGGAAATTACTCTGGCTGAAATGATTGTAGATCGGGTTCCGGGATGTGAGATGGTTCGTATGGTGAATAGCGGAACAGAAGCAACCATGAGCGCTATCCGCCTGGCAAGAGGTGCAACGGGAAGGGATAAGATTATCAAATTTGACGGCTGCTATCATGGACACGGAGATTCCTTTCTCATTGCAGCCGGTTCCGGCGCCCTAACCCTGGGAGAGCCCAATTCACCGGGAGTTACCAAGGGGACTGCAAAGGATACATTGATTGCCCAGTTTAACGAGATTGAAACGGTATCGGAACTTTTTGCTAAATATTCAAATGAAATAGCGGCTGTCATTGTAGAACCGGTGAACGGAAATACCGGCTGTATTCCCCCTCAAAATGACTTTCTGAATGATCTGAAAAATTTGTGTAATAAAGACGGGACACTCCTTATTTTTGATGAGGTCATGACGGGCTTCCGTGTAGCAAGGGGAGGTGCTGCAGAACTATATAATGTTATTCCTGATGTATTTACATTTGGCAAAGTCATCGGTGGTGGTCTGCCCATAGGAGCTTATGGTGGCAAAAAAGAAATTATGGAACAGGTTGCTCCCAGTGGCCCCATTTATCAGGCAGGAACATTGAGTGGGAACCCCATTGCTGTTACTGCCGGAATTGAAACATTAAAGCTGCTTACTGAAGATTCTTATAAAATTTTGGAAGAAAACTCTCAATATCTAAACAATGGTGTGCAAAATATAATTGACGAGAATGAGTATCCATTATGGCAGGAAAGAGTGGGAAGTATGTTTTCATTATATTTCCATAAGGGACCCATACTAAATACAAAGGATGTAGCCAATTGTGATTTTGAAGCCTTTAATAGTTTCTTTCATGGGCTGTTGAATAAAGGTGTATTTATTGCACCCAGTCAGTATGAAACCGGATTTATTTCACTGGCTCATAGCAAAAGTATTCTAGATGAAACAATTGAGACAATATATGTCACATTGAAAGAATTATTTGTCCATGTTTAATTGTAACTTTTAATAGAATTCTACGTCTTATTCTCACTTGAATCAACCCTATAGCAAACGCACAGTCTTTTCCTGGTCATTATATGATTTTGCCAATCAGCCATTTACGACGCTGGTGGTAACTTTCATTTATGGGACTTTTTTCACTCAGGTTATTGCAGAAAACGAAATTGTAGGTACCATGCTCTGGTCCCGGGGGATAACCATTACGGGTTTAGCAGTAGCTATACTTTCCCCCATAATGGGGGCAGTGGCAGATCGTGGTGGCTACCGGAAGCTCTTTTTAATATTCTGGACTATAATCTGCATTCTGGGCTCATTCCTGCTTTATTTTCCTCAGCCGGGACAAGTAGTCTTTGCCCTCACTGTTTTTATTATTGCCAATATTGGCTTCGAAATGGGGGGGGTATTCTGTAATGCATTCCTACCAGATATTGCTCCAAAGGAAAAAATTGGCAGGGTATCAGGGTACGGTTGGTCATTTGGCTATGTGGGTGGACTCATCGCCTTGGTTATTGGGTTGCTTCTTTTTATTCAGCCAGATGTCCCCATATTTAATTTAAACAAGGAGACTTATGAACATATTCGGGCAACCAACATACTGGTAGCTATCTGGTTTGCGGTATTTTGTCTTCCAACTTTTATATTCGTCCGCCAAACCGCCAAAAACAGTAGTGATAAAGGTTATGTAATTAAGGATTCTATGGCACAATTGAAGGACACGTTTAAAAATGTCCGCCAATATAAGGATATGACAAGATTCCTTATTGCACGCTTAATTTATAATGACGGATTAATCACTGTTTTTGCATTCGGAGGTATATACGCTGCCGGGACCTTCGGCTTTACATTCCAGGAAATCATGATATTCGGTATTGTGCTGAATGTGACTGCTGGATTGGGAGCATTTTTAATGGGATTTCTGGATGATGTTATTGGCGGAAAGAAAACAATTCAACTCAGTAATATGGGATTGATTGTTGCTTGTATAATTGCAGTTTTTGCACCCAGCCGAGATTTATTTTACATAACTATTCCACTTTTAGGATCCCATCTTATAACAGGAAAAACTCTGTTCTGGCTGGCAGGAATTCTCATAGGTATTTTTTCCGGACCCAACCAGTCAGCCAGCCGTTCATTGATGGCACGGTTTGTTCCTAGGGAAAAGGAAAACGAATTCTTTGGATTTTTTGCTTTTTCAGGAAAAGCAACCGCATTTGCCGGACCATTTCTTTTGGGATATTTAACCCAAACATTTGGTTCACAGCGTTTTGGTGTTGGGGTGGTTATTATATTTCTAATAATTGGGTCAATACTGTTACGTTCAGTAGATGAAAAGGCTGGTATGGCAGCAGCTGATAAATAAAAAACTACCTGTCGCCACCCCTATATATTGTGGGTAGCCCGAGATAAAGCACTATATATAGTTGAAAGATAGCTATTTTAAGTAAGTTAATTTAATCACTTAATAAATTACTTTAAGTAATCCTTGCAATAATTTGTAATAGATTCTTAATATTGGCTGTAGAAATTATCCTTCAAAACATGAAACAGCTATTATCAATTTTTATTTTTTCTATCCTCTTTGCTGCTTTCGCTGTCCAAAATAATACCCCCGCAAAATTAACTCAATTGGTTGTTACAATTCCTGAACTGAACTCTTCTGTACTACAGAAGAATTTAGAATTAGAATTCAAAAATTTAGGTGGAGTTAAAATTTGTGAAACATCACTCATGACAAAAACCTTAATGATGAATTATGATCCACGAAAAGTGGGGCAGAATGAAATTGAGAATGTATTCCAAAAATGGGAATGCAACCCCGGCAAGTATACATACCAGAAGTTGTATTAATCTCAGAATTTAATTTAATTCCTCGTACTCGGGACTGGAATCGAACCAGCATGTTCTTGCGAACACATGGACCTGAACCATGCGCGTCTACCAATTCCGCCACCCGAGCAGCTACACCATTTTCCAGATTGTGAAAATTAAAGTAAAAAACAAAACCACTACAAGAATTAGAGCGATTGCTGGTATTACACACTGTAACATCTTTCAAGGCTTCACAATATAAAATTAATCTTAAATTATTAACCAAATCAACAAACAAATCCGTGATTTTTATTTAATGAAGATAATTATTTACTTACTATTAGCAAATTTCCTTTATCCCCAATCAGAATGCGATGGTAATCGTTTTACTGATGAAATATTTAATCAGGTGAATGTAACCAGTAATGTGCTTTATGGCGGTAATTACAACCCTAATGTCTGGGGACAGAATCAATGGGAGGACCTATATTTAGATATCTATGAACCAGCGGGTGATGATGTAGAAGACCGGCCCCTGGTATTTTTCCTTTTTGGGGGCTCATTTGTAGCTGGATCCAAAACGAATGCGGATATTGTGGAACTTTGTACACGCTATGCCAAAATGGGTTATGTAGCATCTGCCATAGATTATCGATTAACGGGTGATCTTATCTGGTCCCCAAACTCTGAAACAGCCTATAGGGCAACGGCAAAAGGTATGCATGACCTAAAAGGGGCTATCCGCTTTTTTAGGATGAATGATGAAACATCGAATGATTACCGTATTGACTCAGACAGAATTTATGCAGGTGGCGTCTCAGCAGGAGGAATTGTTGCTGTAAATGCTGCCTATTTAGATCTGGAAAGTGAAATACCTGCCAGCTTAACGGATTATATAGCAGAAAATGGAGGTCTGGAAGGCAATAGTGGAAATGATGGTTACGATAGCCATTTTCACGGAGTTATCAATCTCTGCGGCGCTGTGGGTGACTATAACTGGATCGTTGCGGGAGATATCCCGATTGTGAATATCCATGGCGATGAAGATACAGTTGTGCCTTATGGTGATGGCCTTATTACTCTCTTTGGTCTCAATATGCAGGTTTACGGTAGCTATGTAATAAATGAGACTATGCTCTCTCTTGGAAACAGCAGTGACCTTTACACCTTCGAAGGCTATGATCATAACCCTTTTAATGAGTCCAATAATAATATGGATATCACCGTTGAATTCACCCGGGATTTCATGTACGATTTTGTTTGTTCTTCTGAAGATAGTGTTCTAGGAGATCTCAATGAAGATTCAGTAGTAAATGTTCAAGATATAATTATCATGGTTAATATTATTTTGGGTGATGAATACAATGAGGCCGCCGACCTCAGCGGTGATGGCATCATCAATATCCTGGATGTCATTCAATTGGTTAACCTAATTTTAGGTGAATAAGATTAAAAAGTAGCACAATTCATTCTGTCCCAAATTATATTTTCTAACTTCAACTTTCATCTCTCATTGATCTTTTACTGCATGTTAGTATTGGGATGTGGAAAAAATCCTGATGCAGCACAATTTACTCCAGGTTCTCCGGAAGCAATAGGGCTGGATATTTATACTCGAATGGCCTGCGATGCCTGTCATTCCGTTAATGCTAAACTTAATAGAGGTCCAACGCTCAATGGTCAATTTGGGAAAGAAATTCGCCATACGGATGGAAGTGTAGTTATAATCAATGATCAATATATCCGTGAATCAATTATTGCCCCTCGAAAATTTATTGCTGAAGGATTTCCTCCGATAATGCCCTCCTATAAGCCCGTATTAAACGAGCAAGATATTGAAAATTTAATTGCCTACATTAAAGCGTTGAAGTAAAAAAATACAGCTTAATTCAATAGGGATTCCATTTATAATTTTAGGGGAGTAATTTTACTACAAATTACTCCTTTTTTTATTCATTCTATTGAAAACTACTCTTTCAGCATATATTGAATTAACTAAACCCCGTATCACTATGCTGGTACTGGTTACAGCCTATTTGGGGTATTATCTTGGACTCAGAAGTCAGGGTAGCCACATGGCAACCGTTGATAGTTGGCTCATATTATTATATCTCATATTAGGTACATGGGCAACTTCAGCTGGAGCTGCAGTATTGAATCAGGTTATTGAAAGACGGCACGATGCAAAAATGACCCGAACCCAAAATCGCCCCATAGTAATTGGAAAAATTGCTCCCATGAATGCCTCGGTATTTGGTGTTGTTCTCTCGTATGGAGGATTTGTTTTACTCTATTATTTAGTCAATCCCTTAACGGCCTGGATATCCGCAGCTACAGTTTTGCTTTACATACTCATTTATACACCAAGTAAACGAATAAGCACATGGAATACCATCATTGGTTCAATTCCCGGTGCTTTACCGCCAGTTGGGGGATGGGTGGCAGCTACAGGTTCTTTGGCACCTCCTGCCTGGATTTTGTTTGGAATTTTATTTTGTTGGCAAATGCCCCATTTTTTGGCCATTGCCATTATTTATGCTGCTGATTATGAAAAAGGTGGATTTAAAATGCTCCCAACAATTTATCCTGAATCAAAACGAACCAGTTATGTAATTTTATTTTTTACTGTGGCCCTGCTTATTACCAGCCTTGGGTTGTATATACTCAAGGTGGGGGGAATTGTGTATGCCGTTGGAGCTGCCTTGCTTGGGGTTGCCTTTTTTATAGTGGCATTAAAGGTGATTATGGAATCTAATAAAAAGAATGCCAGAAGACTTATGTTGGCATCTATTATTTATTTGCCCCTCCTGCTCATTATCATTTTAATAGAAAGGATCCTCCATTGACAGATAAAATTGTATCTGGAGAGAAATTCTGGCTGAGGATTATTTATATTACCTCCATTGTGATTACTTTGGCAGTGGCCTTTCTTATTTTGGGTCCACGGCCCGAAGGAATGGATGGGATGCTGGATGTTTCCGCCTTACCTCATTTAAATGCACTATTAAACAGCACCTGCACTGTATTGCTATTGGTAGCGTTGTGGTTTATAAAAAGAAAGGAGATTGAAAGACATAAGAAAACCATGCTTTTAGCTTTTGGTTTTTCCACACTTTTCCTGGTTTCTTATGTGATTTATCACTGGTTTAAAGCAGGACCTAAGGAATACTTGGGAGAATTTGCCAGCATTTATTATCCCATTCTGATTTCTCACATAATACTTGCGGTATTCATTATTCCTCTAGCGCTAATTACCCTATACCGTGGTTGGAATATGCAAGTGGCTAAGCATAAAAGGATTGCCCGAATTACCTATCCGATCTGGCTGTATGTATCCGTTACAGGAGTGGTTATTTATTTGATGCTTTATTAGCCTTTAGGGGTCTCCACCCAGAACCCAGCGCTTAGAACCAAGCAGCTATTTACTTCTTAATTTACTAAAGTCCTTACCAGTAGGGCTTTGAAATACTTTCAGTCCAAATTCAGGAATTACTGCCAACAAATGGTCAAAAATATCCGCTTGGATTCCCTCGTACCTGACCCAGTCTGTATCATTAGTAAAAACATAGATTTGAATAGGCAGTCCCCGAGAAATGGGCTCCAATTGGCGAATGAGAAAGGTCATTTCAGGGTGGATTTTACTGTTATTGCGTAAGTAGGCTTCGATGTATGCTCTGAATGTTCCTACATTGGTAAGACGGCGACCATTAATGAGTTCGGAGGTATCAATGTTAAGGGATTTATTATGTTCAGTAACTTCTTTTTGTTTGCTTTCAACATAATCTTTAAGGACTTCAAACCGTTTAAATTTTTCCAGCATTTCTTCGCTGCAAAGCCGGATGCTATTCATATCAATATAAAGGGAGCGTTTTATCCGCCGACCTCCACTTTCAGACATTCCCCGCCAGTTGCGAAAGGCTGAGTCTATGAGCTTATGGGTGGGAATAATGGAAATAGTTTTATCCCAGTTCTGGATTTTTACTGCATGGAGGGCAATATCTATCACATCCCCATCAGCACCAAACTGAGGAGCTTCAATCCAGTCGCCAATTTTAAAAAGGTCATTAGAGCTGATTTGCAGGCTGGCTACCAGGGAAAGAATAGTATCCTTAAAAATCAGCATGAGAACTGCAGTCATAGCGCCGATACCGGAAAGGAGTAGTGTAGGGCTTTTTCCAATTAAAACAGCTACAATAATCACAGAGCCTAGAATATTTATTATGAGCTTGGTTATTTGCAGATAACTTTTAATATGCATCCTTTCGGAATACTTTGTCTGCTGGTAAATATCCCCAAGTGCATTGAGGAAAGAATTAATAACCAGCAGTCCAGACAACGCCATAAGACTTAATGACGCTCTTTGAATGAAAAATGTGAATTGTGGGGCAGCATACGCAAAATTATAGAAGATTAGAGCGGGTACTATATAGGCCAGCCTGGTAAACACATTTCGATTAACCAGTATATCATCCAGCTGGGTACTGGTTTTTCTGAACATCTTGGTGAGAATTGTAAGAATCACTTTTTGAGTAATCCAGAAAGCGATTAAACTGATAATGGTCAATGCACCCAAAATAGAAAGAGAATGTAATAATGGATGTTGGGGGAGATAGGGTGATAAATATTCGATCATTGTTTATTCCTTATAATGCGCGGGTGTAAACCGCATGAAAGTCTTCTAATGTGACTGGAAAAGGATGTGTAGCATGGCAACTGTCTTCAAAGGCAAGTTGTGCCAAATCTGGAATGTGGCTTGGTAGTATTCCATGTTGCTTAAGTTCTGGTGATATTCCTAAATTTTTGATAAAATTACTAAGGTTTTCAGGAAGTAATGAAACATCCTCTGTAGTTGATTTTGAAATGATATTGCAGATCAATTTTAGTTTTTCCAATAAAACTTGATTTGGCTTCTCCAATGCATTGGCAAGAGTAAACTCCATACCAAATTTAATAAGTAATGCATTTGCCAAACCATGATGGATATTAAATTCTGCTGACAAAGGGTGAGCCATGGAATGTATCATGCCCAATCCTTTCTGAAAAGCAGTGGCACCCATAGCAGCTGCCAAAAGCATCTGACCTCGAGCTTCTAAATTACCCGGTTCGTCCATGACAACGGGCAAGCTTTCCAGAATCATTTTCATACCTTCAACTGCGAGTGAATCTGCCATGGGATGAAAGCTATCTACCAAGTAGGCTTCAACGCAGTGGGTGAAGGCATCCATTCCCGTTGCAGCTGTGATTTTAGGGGGGAGTCCTACAGTAAGTTTTGGATCTAGTACGGCTATATCCGGCATAAGTCCAGGATGGAAGAAAATAGTTTTTCTGCCAGTCTCTTTCAGGGTAATTACCGATGACCTTCCTACTTCGCTTCCCGTACCAGCAGTGGTTGGTATTGCATAAAGTGGAGGCATGGGATTGATAATTTTAGCATCTCCTCCCATTGTGTCATCATATTGGGCAAGAGGAGGGTCATGGACAGCCATAAATCGAATTGTCTTGGCTACATCCATAGCACTGCCGCCACCGAGGGCGATGATGCCATCATATTTTCCAGACAGATAGACTTCAACTCCATTTGTCACATCTTTCTCAATGGGATTTGGATGAACGCCATCAAATACATCGATATTGAGATCTGAAGAGGTGAGTGTATTTCTTACAGAGTCTGCCAATCCAGTCTTCACCAATCCGGGATCGGTTACCAGTAAAAGACCCTCTAAACCTATTTTCTGGATTGCAGGTGTTAAGGCTATCAGTGAATCTGCTCCATAGAATAAGACGGTTGGGAAATTATATTGAATCATCGATAATAAATTATTTAAATAATTTCAAAATACCTATTCCGCATCCAAAACCAATCGGTATCATCTTTTTTCTGTTCACTGTAACATTTAGATTCCCATTCACGTGTAATGGTGAAATGATCTACCCAGGCATCTCCAAATAATTCACGCATGATTATACTATTCGAGAATGCCCTTATAGATTTCTCTAATGTATTGGGCAGTTCTACATTTTCAGCTGAGGTGTCCAGATCATAGGCATTGCCGTCAATCATAGGTGGTAATTCCAGTTTATGTTCAATACCGTAAAGACCGCAAGCAATAGAAGCTGCTAAGGCCAAATAGGGATTTCCGTCTGCTGCAGTAATACGATATTCCAAACGATGACTTTTTGGTGATCCAGGTATTACGCGAATAGCACAGGTACGGTTGTCTATCCCCCAATTGCTATGGGTAGGTGCCCAGAAGCCCTTTATCATGCGGGTATATGAATTTATTGTGGGAGCAATCATAGGCAGTACAACCGGTAATAATTGAATTTGTCCCGCTAAATAATGACGAAATATATCACTCATATTATGTTTTTTACTGTCATCATAAAAAGCAGAACTGCCATCTTTATTCCACAGAGACTGATGCAGATGCCCGCTTTGACCAGGGAATTCTGGGGACCATTTTGCCATGAAGGTAGCCATGAGTTCCCAGCGTTGTGCCAGTACTTTTGAAAAAGTCTTAAACAGGGCTGCTTTGTCAGCAGATGCCAGCCCACCATCAACAGATATACAGGCTTCTAATACACCGGGACCTGTCTCCGTATGAATACCCTCTAATTCAATATCCATATCGGTGCAAGTGTCAATAAAATCATGGTATATTTCGCTGTAAGTCGAATTTCTGATTATTGAATAGCCAAACATTCCAGGGGTAAAGGGAGTTAGATTTTCATATTTTTTCTCCCGCGCCGAATGAGGTGTTTCTTTAAACATGAAAAATTCATACTCGAAGGCGGACTTAACAGAAAACCCCATATCATCTGCTTTTTGAAGAATAGTTTTACAAAGTTGCCGGGGACAAGCTGGGTAGGGGGTGCCATCTTGACTTTGGAAGTCCGCAATAAACAGGGCAGTGTTAGGTTCCCAAGGGATCTTCCGGTAGGAGTTTACATCAATGACTGCAGGAGCATCAGGATAGCCGGTATGCCAACCGGTAACGGTTGGCATATCATATAATTCATCAGCTACATCCCAGCCAAATACAACATCGCAGAATCCAAAGCCTTTTTCTAAAGCAGAAGTAAACTTTTTCATGTTCACATATTTTCCCCGCATGACACCATCCACATCAAAGATGCCTAGTTTAATTTTGATGATTCCGTCTTTTTTTAGTTTATCTAAAATAGGGTGCATGATTACTCCAATTTATTATTTACCATTAATATCACAGAGGACGCAAAGTTAATTAAACAAAAACAATGTCATTGCAGAGATTGTTGGGCTCGCAGAGAAAAGAATAGATAAATTCATTTAATTGCCGACTCATCTTTAGTTGGGAAGATTATTTACGAATCTCCTTATACCTGATTTTAATATTTTTGAATTGAAGTTTATAAGCAACCCCACTTTTTTATTGGATAATATTAAATAAGAAATAATTTGTGCTTCGTGAATAGGGAGTATTTTTTTCTCAGCTTTTAATTCAATAATCACCTTTTCTTAAACCAGAATATCCAACCGGTAAGCACAGTCTAATTTAACCTCATCATAAACTATTGGTAATGGTTTTTGTTGCTCGATTTTTAAACTAGATTTTGTTAATTCATAAAATAAGCAGGCTTCATAGGTAGACTCTAGCAGTCCTGGCACTAATTGTTTAGGTACATTAATTTCAGAGCTGATAATTGACTCCGAAATTTTATTGAGCTGGTCTTTTTCTTTCATATCAATTTATAGCGTTCTCAGCGTGCTTTGCAGTGCAGCTTGGTTTTTCCCATCTACACTCCGTTGCGATGGACAAGTAAATTAAAAGCTTTCGGTCTCGTCAACCCCTGAATCCCTAGCGCTGAAAGTGTACAGCCCTTTCCGCTGTCTTTTACTCCCACCCAGGGGAGTTCAGGGTCTAATACATCACAGCGGTTTTGAAAAATTGTTCCCGTTTCAATTTGATTGCCAATTTCAAAGGCTTTTTCATTGTTTTCTGTCCAAACGGAGGCGGTTAAACCGTAAGGGCTGTCATTCATAAATTCAATAGCTTCTTTGTCAGAATTTACCGCCATAATGCCTACAACAGGACCGAATGATTCTTCCATCATAATTTCCATATTGTGGTTTACATTGGTAAGAATAGCCGGGAGTAGATAATTATTACCATCATGGCATGGTCCGGGATGACGAATAATATTTGCACCTTTTTCTTCTGCATCAAAGAGTTGATTCTGAATGGTTTGTAATCCTGATAATTGGGCAAGTGGCCCCAAATCGGTTGTATCGTACATGGGATCCCCAATTATTAAATTATTCATGAATTCAACTGCCCTATCGACAAATTGATGGAAGATTGAATTGTGAACATAAATCCGTTCAACCCCACAACAAGATTGTCCTGCATTATAAAAGACACCATCCATGACCCCGGGGATTGCTGTTTTAAGATTGGCATCTTCTCGAATGTAGGCAGGGTCTTTACCGCCAAGTTCCAGACCCGCTTCAATAAATTGACTACCAATGGATGCTTTAACCCGCTGTCCACCAGCTACAGACCCGGTGAATGCCAAATGGTGTATGAGTCCCGATTGAATTACTTGCTCCGTTGTTTGATGGTCCAATATGAGAGAGGTAACCAGTCCATCGGGTGCGCCGGCAGATTTGAAGGCAGCCTCGAATGCTATTCCGCAGAGAGGCGTAAGTGAGCTGTGTTTGATGGCAACTGAATTACCGGCTAAAATAGCTGGTACAACCACATTTACCGCTATGAGGAGTGGGTAATTCCAAGCAGCAATATCCAATACCACACCTAGTGGCTCTCGCATTATTATACGGCGTAGTCCATCAGTCTCAGGAAAGATGATATCTTTGATGGCATCCTCAGCTAATTCACAGCAGACCTCTGCCCGGTGAATCATTCCTTTAACTTCATTTATAGATTGGGATATTGGCTTTCCCATCTGGCGGGTGATGTCCTCTGCAATGGTTTGCTGGTTATCCCGGAAGTAGTCCATGGCAACCTTAACCAATTGGATACGATCCGAAATTTTAGTATGCTTCCATTGTTTTTGGGTATTACCAACGGTGATTAATAGGGATTTGGCTTCATCCCAAGTATGGTAGGGGAGCTCTCTAATCATTTCGCCAGTAGTTGGATTAATTAATTCTAATATTTTAGTCATAATTATTTAAAAGCCTGATACACTAATATCTTTCCATGGGAAATAGATATGGTAAAAAAATCATTAATAGATTCATTTAATGACCCGCAATATAAATTAGTTAACTTTTTATTAATCAAGATATACTTTAAGTGCGTTGATGTTATTATTATAGTTTTATCTGTTGAAAATAGAGATATCTGCTCACCGGTAAAACTATCAAATATTTGCTCACCTTTTCCTACTGAAAATTTTCCATAATCCGTGTAAAAGGTCATTTCCAATTTTGAGTGGTATTCTAATATAGTAAAAATGTTTGCTAAGTTGTGGTCATCCCGTTTCCCGGATGCTCCCAAGATATGAGCTTTGGCAAAATTGTTTTTTTCCGCCCAGTTGATTGCTTTTCGCAGGTCATTTTCTTTTTGATTTGGAACATGGATGAGCCTATCCTCATATTTTATCTTTAACTCAGGAGAAATTGAATCCATGTCGCCTATAATATATGTTGGTTTTAATCCATATTCCACAAGATTATTCACTGCACCGTCACAGCAGATAATTGTCGTGGCTTCATTCAATATCTGGAGAGGTATGGGGTGGGTTGGAAATTGCCCATTTGCAAGTATTATTGATGAGTCCATGAGTACAAAATTAGAATAATTTCCAGTGTTTTAAAAAACAATAGTAAATTCATTTTGTAATCTCTTTTATCCTAATCCAATAGCCTTGTAAAATTTCCCCCATGAAAATCATTCAATTAATTATTTATTTAGGCAGTATTTCTTTTGCATTTGGGGAGGATGTATCAGTTGAGGAAATTCTGCTAAATACATTTCACCGTTTAGATAGTGTTAATCATCAGTTTTCTGTAAATATTAAGGAAACAGGTCAAAAGGAAAAGATTAAGAATTATCAAATTTCAATTCAATGGCCAGAAAATGGGGCTATCCTGAAAAAAACGCGCGTAAAACCCGTTCAGGATAAGAGAAAGAAACCATCTTCAATTTGGGAACATCAATTTAAAGAAGGGCAAAAAACAAAAAGATGGATGTCCATGCCCATTACCGGGAAATTAAAGGATATTTCTGAAAGAAAAGCCACTAAGAAATTTACTCTAGCAGATTTGGAGTTCACTGAAAAAGAAATTTCAGAAAATGAACATAGTCTTCTTCCCCCTGAAAAAATTGCTAATCATTCAGTTCACGTCATAAAGTCTGTAAAAAAAGGGAAAAATGGCAAGGTAAAGAAATCCAAGAAGATATGGATTGATACTGATGATTACCTCATTCATAAAGCGGAATTTTATACTAAATCCGGACGTTTGTACCGCAGTGTGGAATGTGCTGAAATTCAATTGATAGATGGTTTTGCCTTCCCTTTAAAAATATTTGTAAAGGATTTAAAGTCCAAATCAGAAATTTTCGTACAATTAGATAAAATTGAAATTAATCCCCAATTTGAGACTGGACTTTTTATTCCTGAAGATCAATAATGTCTGAGCGGATAAAGCGTAATAATGATGAGCTGAAAGCGGACCGTCCTACTATAAGTGAAGTAAAATTCATACCTCGTCTTCCTATTTCTATTTTAGTTGAAAATGTACGCTCTGTACATAATGTGGGATCCATCTTTCGATCTGCAGATGGGTTTGGAGCTGGGAAAATTTACCTCAGTGGGTACACTGCCCATCCACCACGTGAAGATCTGCATAAAACAGCTTTGGGATCAGAAAATGCAGTCCCTTGGGAGTATTATGAAAATCCATTAGATGCGGTAAAAGCCATTAAAAACAAGGGAATATCTCTCCTTCTTATTGAACAGACCAAGCAGTCTCGAATGATTTATGAAACGGACTGGGAATTTCCCATTTGCTTCATTGTAGGCAATGAAGTGACCGGTGTATCAGAAGAATTATCATCAATGGCAGATATTCATGCCGAACTACCTATGCGGGGCATAAAACAAAGCCTGAATGTTTCTGTTGCGTGTGGGGTTGTGGGCTATGAACTGGCGAGAGACTTTTCATTGAAGAATTAAGATTGCTTGCCAATCGACCTACATTTCAATACGATGGATAAATAGGGGAATCTAGACTGGAAGATATAAAATTAACCCCATCCCTGATATACAGTTCCACCATTCCATTAATCCATTATTCTCTTTTTCCATTTTCCGATTCCGCATTCATAACTATCTTCCATCTCAATCTGTTACGAATTGATACTTATTTTAAGGTTATAAAGGGTGTAAATTTTATGGATGTATTATTTAAGGACAATTAATAGAAACAGAGTGATGGGGATAATTCTCATGTCTCTAGTGGGTATTAGTATTTGTATCGGCGCTCGTGGAGATATTATTTCTACCGAAATATTAGATACCCGTAATGTGGTAAATAATCAGGCTTATATTGAGGATGAACTCAGTCAAATTGTTACCGATCAGTTTTCTATAGATCCTGTGGAATATGGATTTTGGCTCTATAAAGTGACTTACGAAACCATTGATATTCATGGTAATTTTCATTTAGCAACTGGCAGCATTTCATATCCTCGTGTAGATTGGCCGGCTATTGCAAATCAAGCCTTTCCCATAATGAGCTACCAGCATGGAACGGTTGTAGAAAAAGCATCAGTAACCTCTGCAAATGGTGAATGGATTCTACCAGCTATTTTAACTGGTAGCGGTTATGTGTATGTAGAACCAGACTATTTAGGATTAGGAGACTCTGAGGGTATGCATCCCTATCAATTGGCAGAACCTTATGGTACTGCGATAGTGGACTTACTTCGTGCAACTCGCCAATTTGCAGCAGAAAATGATCAATTTCAAATTAATGATCAATTATTTTTATCCGGATATTCTGAAGGCGGTTATGCAACCATGGCAACCCACCAGATTATTGAAAGAGATTACGGCGATGAATTTTCTATCACTGTGTCATTCCCAATGGCAGGTGCATACAGCATGTCTGGAATAATGACAGAATTGATGTTGTCATTTACACCCTATGGGCAGCCCTTTTATTTTCCCTTTGTGTTAATTTCATATATTAACTCATATCCCTCCATTGGGACCGTTGAAGAGTATTTACTCCCAGAATATGAATTTATAATTGATATGTTTGATGGATATCATTCCAGTGGTGAAATAAATGATGCCATGCCATCAATTCCAATTACCATTATGAAACCTGATTCCATTTCCTCGTTTGAAGAAAATAATGACCATCCATTAAGAATTGCCCTTCGTGAGAATGATCTATGGGATTGGCTTCCACAGGCCCCTATGTACTTATTTCATGGATTAGGAGATGAGATTATTCCACCAGAAAATTCCCAGCTAGCTTATGATCAATTTATTGCCAATGGAGCAGAGGATGTACATTTAGATTATATTCCTGAAAGTTGGGGTGGACATAGTGACGTTGCCCCATTTACCTTGTTGGGTGCATTTGAAGTTGCAAAAGATTACCACATGATTACTGAACTGGGGGACCTGAATCAGGATGGTAATTTCAATATCTTAGATTTGGTTGGAATCGTCAATATAATTCTTGATGGTTCTGAGGATAATTTTACCCTCTGGGCTGGAGATGTAAATATGGATGGTGCGGTAAATATTCAGGATATTATTGTGGTAATAAATTCGATTTTAGAAGAATAAGTTAGTATTTAACCCGCCAACAAAAATATTATTTTCAAATAATACAATTTACCTTTACTAAATAGTATCTATCCGTAAATTTACCCTATGGAAATGGATAATATGTTAACCGCAAATGTACATGACTTATTCATGTCTCGTGCAATTGAACTGGCGAAACAGGGGCGGGGACATGTATCGCCCAATCCCATGGTGGGCTGTGTGTTGGTTCATGATGGCGATATAATTGGTGAGGGCTATCATGAGGAATTTGGTGGACCCCATGCAGAAATTATGGCCATTCGTAATGCCCGAAAAGACCCAGTGGATTCCATTGCATATATAAATTTAGAGCCATGCTGCATTACAGGCAAAACTCCTCCCTGTACCACCGCTCTTATTGAAAATGGAATTTCTGAGGTGTATGTTGGAATGTTAGACCCCAACCCTGTTATAAATGGAAAGGGTGTTGAAGCTTTGGAGAAAGCCGGAATTGCAGTTCGTATGGGAATATTAGAAGAAGAAGCTATTAAGTTAAATCAAGCTTTTAATAAATGGATCACCAAGGGAATGCCTTGGGTGATTGCGAAAGTAGCTCAATCTGCCGATGGGTATATGGGCATCAATTCTGATTCATCAATTTGGTTGACGGGAGATGTTTCACGAACCCATGCACATACATTACGGTCTGAAGTAGATGCAGTTTTAATTGGCAGACAAACGGCTCTCATTGATGATCCCAATTTGACTGTGAGGGAGGTGCGTGGTGAAAATCCTAAACGAGTCATAATGGATACAAACCGAAAATTACCCCTTACCTTAAATCTTTTTAATGATAAAAAGGCTGATACAATTGTACTATGTTCAGATAGACGATTTACGCTTACAAGTACGCACTTTTGTAAATATTTACCGGTGAAAGAAGAAAAAAATAAATTATCACCTATTCATGCATTGAAAACTCTTGCAATGGAAGGAATTTCCTCTGTATTAATTGAGGGTGGGCAGGAAATACTGAAATCATTTATTGCAGCAGATGTAATTGATCAGATTTTTATTTATACTGCACCAGAAAAATTAGATAATGCTGGATTGAAAAATCCCATTCAATTATCTGAAGAATGGTTAGTAATCGAACAGGAAAATTTAGGAGAAGATACATTGATAATTGCAGAAAAGGGGGTGGAATGTTTACAGGAATTGTAGAAGAATTAGCCCAGATAAAATCAATTGAATCCAGAAAAAAAGGAATTCGCTATTCTATATCTGCAGAATTTGTTATGGATGATATCAAAATTGGTGATAGTATTTCTGTAAACGGGGTGTGTCTTACAATTACTGATACTATGAAAGATTTTTTTTGCATGGACCTTGTGGAAGAGACACTTGATAAGTCCAATCTTGGGGATTTAAAGGAGGGGGACTTTGTTAATTTGGAAAGGGCAATGAAAGTTACAGATAGGTTTGGTGGACATATTGTTCAAGGACATGTGGAATCTTTAGGCGTTATTCTGGAAAAGCAAGTGCAGGATGATGAAGCAATCCTCTCGGTTGGGTTAGACCCTGAATGGCTGCGGTATTGTATACCCAAAGGATCTATCACACTGGATGGCGTTTCCCTCACCATAGCAAAGATAGAGGGAAATATTATTGAAGTTGCTCTTATACCCCACACACTTAAGAACACAACCCTTGGTCTAAAAGATAAAACAGATACTCTAAATATTGAGACAGATGTCATAGGCAAATATATCGATAGATTACTCTCATTTGATGCAAATGAAGAAGAAATTGATACCAATATTCTCAAAGCTATACGAAATATCCAATATGGAGAAAGTTGAAATCAAATTAAATATTCAGGAAGCACTAAGGCAATTTAAAAATGGAAAAATGCTTATTGTTGTGGATGATGAAGACCGTGAGAATGAGGGTGATTTTATCATTTCTGCTGAAAAGGCAACGCCCGAAGATATAAATTTTATGATGAAAATTGGTAGGGGATTGATATGTATGCCCATTACCCCTGATCATTCCCACCGACTAAACCTCAATCCCATGGTTTCTGATAATACCTCAATTCATGAGACCAATTTCACCGTTAGTGTAGATGCCCATAAAAATACAACTACGGGCATTTCTGCAAAAGATAGGTGGCAGACGGTACAGGTTATTTTAGATAAAAAATCTAATCCTGGAGATTTAGCCAGGCCGGGTCACATGTTTCCATTAGTTGCAAAAGAAGGAGGTGTTTTACAGAGAGCGGGGCACACAGAAGCCGCAATTGATTTAGCACAGCTGGCAGGACTGAAACCGGCATCCCTCTTGGTTGAAATTGTGGATGATGATGGAACAATGGCACGCAGGTCACAGCTTGAAAAAATATCCGAAACCTACAACCTGCCCCTAATTACTATTGCAGATTTAATTGAATATAGACGCAAAAATGAGAAGCTGGTTGAGGAATTATCTAATATTCCTCTTCCAAATAAATTTGGTGAATTTACTTTGCGATTATTTGAAGATAAGGTTCATGGTGATCACCATGTTGCCCTTGTGAAAGGGGAATTTTCTCATGAGGATGAAGTGCTTGTCCGAGTACATTCTCAATGCCTTACTGGAGATATATTCGGCTCCCTCCGTTGTGATTGTGGACAACAGCTTTCCTGCGCATTAGACCAGATTGAAAATGCAGGCAGTGGATTGCTGGTTTATCTCAGACAGGAGGGACGGGGAATTGGATTAAAAAATAAAATTTTGGCCTATAAATTACAGGATGACGGAATGGATACGGTTGAAGCTAATAATCATTTGGGATTTCCATCTGATTTACGGGAATATGGAATTGGTGCCCAAATTATTCGAGAATGTGGTGTACGGAAAATGCGTCTGCTAACAAATAATCCCAGGAAAATAATTGGATTAGAAGGATACGGCTTGGAAGTTGTGGGTAGAGAGCCTATTGAGTTTAAGTCAAATGCTGTAAATAAAAAATACCTTCAGACTAAGCGAGATAAATTGGGACATTTTATCCTGAATGAGGAATAACTAATGAGTCCTCAATTATCAGCTAATAATTTATCCATCATAATTGTTGTAAGTGATTTCAACGAAAAAGTGATTGAAAATTTATTGCAGGGTGCACTGGATGCATTTGTTCATCATGGAGGCAATAAATCAGATGTACCAGTATTTCGAGTCCCTGGTGCATTTGAGATTCCGGGCGCAATTGTTCAGGTACAGAAGCATCACTCTCCCCATGCCATTGTTGCCATAGGAGCAGTAATCCGAGGTGAAACACCCCATTTTGATCTTATTGCAGGGGAATCTGCCCGGGGTATTGCAGAATTAAGCCGAAATTCAGATATCCCCATAATCAATGGCATTATCACAACAGATACTGCCCAGCATGCATTTGACAGATCCCAACCAGAAGGAAAAAATAAGGGTTGGGAAGCCATGGAAGCGGCTCTGCAAACCATTTCTGTTTACAATAGTATGCGAACAGCTTCTTCGTGCTGACCAAATATCTTCTCCTTTTTTTCTCTTTAGTATTCACACAATATCATCCCCAGGAATGGGGCAGCATCACCTCGCTTTTAACACCTACCGGAATTCAGATAACCAGTAAGGGTATAGTCTATGCATCTACGTCTGGCGGACTGCTCAAATTTGATCCAAATTCTGAAAAATTCACTACCATAAAAATGGAAGAGGGTCTTGTGTATCTTGATCTGTCCACCATCGAAATTGACAGCAATGACCGGCTTTGGCTGGGAGGTGCATATCCAAATGGATTTCTACAGGTTTATGACCCGGAAAAGGGATTGGTTCGAAAAATCACTCATTTAGATATCGCACAAATTTCTAAGATACAAATAGGGGAAGATATTGCCTTTGCAGTCTATGAAGGTGCTACCAGCAGTGATATTGGCATTTTAGAATTTACACTTGATTCTGATGGACTGCCAGTTTATAAAGATTATTTCAATCATTTTTCTAGTGGTAATTCAATAACGGATATTCGTGATTTAGATTTATTTTCTGATAGTATTTATGTAACTACTGATGCCGGGGTTTTTGCAGGAAATTATAAGATAGACAACTTAAAGTCCACCACAGGATGGCAACATATTTTTACAGGAGATAGTGCCAAACAATTTTTACCCGAATTAGGAATGTTTATTTCAAATGGGACGATATTACAGAAAAATGGACCAAATTGGGTGGAATACATGGATGGTTTTGAGGGAGAAATTGTTCAAGCTTTTTTAAATGAAATAGGTGAATTAAAAATATTAACCCAGAGTTGGTATTATGAAATTGTAAACAAAGAAATATTGTACAGTTTTGAAATTCCATATAGTAATTTTGATCCCTTCAAATCTGAATTCACCAGTTTTAACTTACATTCGGATGGGCACTATTTTATGGGTATGAAAACCTATGGAATATTGGCATTAAATACCATCAATAACAGTCATGAGTTATATGCCCCCAATACTTCCTTCCAAAATGAATTCCATGCTCTTACCGTAACTTCTGATGGATATCTTTCAGCCGTTACTCAACTGGGGTTAACTATTATGAAAAATGGATTGAATTACAATTTATTGTCTTATCCAAATTTTAAGAATTTCCCCAAAAATGGTGAGCAAAACAATTTTATAAATCAAAGTCTTCTGTATAAACCAGGGTCACATATTCCCATAAGCATTATTGAAAAACATAATGGGAATCTCTTTTTTGGAAATAGTGGTTTGAGTCCAAAAGAGTATTGGTATCCTTTTCCGGGGGTAATAGAATTAAACCTCAGCAATTATAATATGACCACTTTCGATTCAACCGATTCGGTCATCGATGGGTTTTGGGGTATTTATAATGATGCTGTGACTAATTATATGATGATTAATCAAATTGAAAAAGATCATAGAGGAAATATGTGGGTGACCAATCCATTTTGTGAAAAAAATGGAAATATGATTGCCATTCAATCTAAAGATGATGACAACTGGTCTCATATTCATATCCCCGATGAGAATTCGTATCGTCCTCAAACCATTGCCCTGGATAATGCAAATAGAGCATGGGTGGGCTTTGCCTATGAAACTCTGGGGGATACGCTCTATTCAAGTGGGGGTTTAAAGGTGTTAAAATATTCCAACTTGAATTTTGCTAATGAATATGACAGTACCTGGTTAACAATTGCAAACCCAGAAGTTTTGCCAGGAGGATCTAAAGATGCTTCAGTCTGGTCAATCGTTTTTGATAAAATGGACTTTTTGTGGTTATTAAATGAAAAAGGAATACGGGGTTATATCTACTCGGTAAAAGATAATCAAATAACGCTGGACCCCATTTTGAAAGCCTTAGATGGAACACCAATAGATTTTCTACCTCAGGTTAGCTACACTAAAGGAAATCGAATAAAAGTGGACAGTCAAAACAATAAATGGATCATCACTCATCAGGGGGTTTGGGTAATAGAAGAGAGTATGGCATTTTGGCCATCGGAAGAGGGACTTCATCCTGAAAATAGTGGATTGCTCTCAGATATTGTGAATGATGTAGCATTTGACAATGACAATGGATTGGCTTATTTAGCAACTAATAAAGGGATATCTGTACTCCAAATACCTTTCGCTGTTAATCCATCTAAGAAACAGAGTATTTATATATCTCCAAATCCGTTTATTATTCCAGAGGATGGGGCTGTAATCATAAAAAATGTACCATCCGGCTCTACTATTAAAATCATGACCATTACAGGATCATTAATTAAGGAAATCCAACTATCTTCAAATGAGTCGCAGGCAATTTGGGATGGCACAAATACACAGGGAAATAGTGTAGGAACTGCTGTTTATTTAGTATCCGCCCATCACGCTTCTGAACGCAATAAGGTAGCTAAGATAGCAGTTATTCGTAAGTAGTTTAAACGATTACCCGCTTCTCGAAACTAAATTCTGACTCCAGCTCATCCACAACTTTTCTGATTAATTCTCTGCGTTCGTTATGTGGGAGAAATGCACTCTTGAATCCGTTAATAATGATGGTGCGGATATCTTGGGTATTGAGGTCGAAAGTATTAACTGCCAGCAGGTATTCATCGGTGAGCGTGGTATCTGATATAAGGCGGTTATCAGTATTTAGTGTCACCCGTAAATGTTGGTCTAAGTAATGCTTAAATGGATGTGCATCCAATGAGGGAATTGATCGCGTATGAATATTGCTTTTTAGGCAAATTTCAAGGGATATGCGATGGTCATTCACAAAAGCCATTAAGTCTTTATTTTCCATTAAGCGCGTCCCATGCCCAATGCGATGTGCACCACAGGCATGTATGGCCTGATGAATGCTTTCTGGTCCAAACGCTTCTCCGGCATGTAGGGTGGCATTAATATTTTTTTTCAGGATTAACTCAAATGCTTCCTGATGGTGCTTTGCAGGAAAATTCTCTTCCGCCCCAGCAAGATCAAATCCCACTACACCCCGATTTTTATATTGTACTGCCAGATCAGCCAGTTTAAGAGAAACTTCTGGGGATATGTTTCGGATACCACAGAGAATAATACCGGTCTTTATCCCAAATTCTGCTTCCGCTTGGTCCAGCCCTAACTTAACTGCATCTACAGATTCAGAGGAGGTCATGCCCTTTTGCGTATGGAGAATGGGGGAGTACCTCACTTCCACATAACGGACACCATCGTTCCAGCAGTCTTCAGCAAGTTCATAGGATACTCTTGTTAATGATTCTGGAGTCTGAAGAACGGAAAGTGTAATGTCAAAAATTTCAAGATATTCTTCCAAATTCTTCATTTTATCTTCAATTGCTACAATGTTATGTAAATCATCATGATTATTTGCAGGGAGCTTCACTTTTTGATGAGCAGCCAACTCTATTATGGTGGAAACACGGAGAGAGCCATCTAAATGGCAATGGAGTTCAGCCTTTGGAAGTTTATGCAGTAATTCTTTTGTAATTTTCACTTTGTTTCTTCGTGAAGATAGGATTTTGGTTTATAAAATTTTACAACAAGTAGAAACAAAATTGCTGTAATGAGCATTGTACCTGCAAAAAAGTAAAAATAGGATGCTCCTTCTAATTTTGAACTACCATCAGGATTTTGGATAAAAGCATTTACCATTGCTGTAAAAATATTACCTAAGAAAACTGATAGCATAAAAAACCCCATGATGAGTGATTTCATTTTATTAGGGGCTTGGGTATAAGAAAATTCAAGGCAGGTAATAGAAACCAAAACTTCTGCAGCCGTTAAAATAGCATAAGCCACAACATGCCAGGCAATGCTGGGAGTTTGTCCTGCATCTAACCAGGATTGTACAATACCAATTATAATAAATGAGGGTACAGCAAGAAATAAGCCCATGCTTATTTTTCTAAGTGGAGTAACTTTAAAATACTTTCCCATTAATGGATATAAAAAGTATGCAAACAATGGCGCTAATACCAAGATCATGATTGGATTAATTGCTTGTATTTGTGAAGGTAGCCAATGAATCCCCAGCCAATATCTATCTAAATTATCAGCCTGAAGCACCCAAGTTGATCCGGTTTGGTCGAACAGTGCCCAGAAGATTGCCACAAACAGATAAATAATAAATAATCTAGAAATAGATTTTATTCCAGTAATACTAAAAGTCTCACGAATAAATCCCATTCCTCCAGCAGGGATGTGAATAAATACATTTCTTCCTAACCAGAAAACCCAGGTTGCAATCAGCATGAGCCCACCGGGTACTCCAAAAGCTACAGCTGGTCCATACGCATCTAGTAAAAATGGGGTTAATATGGTAGATATAAATGCACCTAAATTGATGGATAAATAAAACCAGCTGAATATTTTTTCCAGGAGAAATGAATTAGTCTTTCCAAACTGATCTCCAACATGAGCGGATACACAGGGCTTTATTCCCCCTGCCCCTATTGAAATTAAGGTCAACCCGAGAGTTAGCCCTAATCTGGTTTCGTCCATTGCCAACGCTAAATGTCCGAGGCAATACACAATTGACAATGCTAGAATAGTTTTATATTTACCAAAAAATGCATCTGCAATTATAGCCCCAATTAGGGGTGTAAAGTAAACTGCTGAGGTGAATAAATGATACCAATAGGTTGCATCCTCCTTATTCATAGGGGCTAATGAACCAGATGAATCCATTAAATATTTGGTCATAAAAATAATAAGGATGCATTTCATTCCGTAAAAACTGAATCGTTCAGCAAGCTCATTTCCAATTATATACGGAATTCCTTTTGGCATTTTTTTGGATGCCCGGGGTGCTGTTAAATAGTTACTCATAATTGAATTTTTGGTTTCATTTAATGTGATTAATAAGTGATATTTTGAATTACTATATACAGGTTTCTTTAATAAAACCTTTATAATTAGTCGAATAATATTGACGGAATATTAAGAAAATTATACCATCTCGAGTTACTATATTATATAGAATAATTAGTCACATTATTTTAGTAAAACAGAACATTTCAAGGAAGCAGCATTTATGAGACAGCTAATTTTTATTTTACTCAGTTTTATTTTGATCAACTCTTGTGGATTAATTATCCCCAAAATTATCCCCTTCAATGATCTTCCTGCTCCAACGGGCTCATTTTCTGTTGGTACCCGCGTATTTAATTGGGAGGATAATAATAGAGAAGAATGGTTTACAGAAAAAGACGGTGATTTTCGAAAAATCGTAGTACAGGTGTGGTATCCAACTGAGGAAGTATCTGGTGAAGCTGCGCCTTATCTGGATTTTGCTCAAGATCGTGTCAAGCCAATTTCTGAACAAGTTGAGCTGCCTCCTTTTATGATAAACCATATTAAAGAGGTGACATCCAATTCATATATGAATGCACCCCTTAAACCTGCAGCGGGTTCCTATCCCTTGGTGATATTTTCTCACGGATTGGGTGGAATGCGGATGCAGAATACCATCCAAATGGAAGAGTTAGCCAGTAAAGGTTTTATTGCTCTTGCTATGGATCATACCTTTGATGCCAATGTTACGATTTTTAATGATGGAAGCAGTGCCGATTATCGATCTGCAATTGTGGGAGAAGTTACCTCAGATGAATTTTGGAAGATTAGATTGCCTCAGATTAACACCCGGGTTGCCGATGTATCCTTTGTTTTAGATAATATCCAGAAAATTCAAAGTGGGGATGAGGGTTTTTGGAGCAAGATTGATTTAGGTAGAGTAGGAATAATGGGGCATTCCTTTGGTGGAGGAACGGCTATTGTGGCATCTTCTAGGGATACACGTTTGGATGCATGCATTGCGTTAGATGGTTGGTTGGTCCCAATAGAGCAATCAATTATTAAAAATGGGCTAAACGTACCATTTCTATTTATGGGGCAGACTCACTGGACAAATCCAGTTAATTATGAAAATTTGGATACATTGATTGCAGCTTCAACCGCATCAGCAGAAAAATTAATTTTAGACGGGACCAAACATTTCGATTATTCTGATACCCCGCAATTTAATACCGCCAGTAGTAAATTTGGAATTTCAGGTAGCATGGATTTAGACGAATTGCGGATATTATTAAATTCTCGGATAGTTTCCTTTTTTGAATTGAATTTGTAGGTATTAAATAAAAAGTTGAATATCCGCATCCATGGCGAATTCTAAGAATGTAGCAGCACCGCCAATATCCACTCCCTTAATAAAATCTGACTTAGAGAATCCAAAAACATCCATGGTCATTTGACAGCCAATGAGGTTGACACCCGTGTCCAAACAAATTGAACGTAATTCTTCAATTGTAGCGACACCTTTATTCTTAAATGTTTTTTTCATTAGTGAGGTTGCCATTGTCTCAAAACCGGGAGCATTTCCCATTAATAAGTTAGGCATGGGCCAATCAAAATCTTGAAATCCTTTAGGTCCGAAAGGCATTTTCATGGGCATTGCCGGATTGGTATGGGGGGCAACCTTTGCTTCTATTTTCTTTTTTAAAAGAGTTAAACCATAAAAAGTAAAGAAAATCCCTACTTCCATTTCCATTGCTGCGGCTGTGGATGCTAAAATAAAGGGTGGGTATGCCCAATCCAAAGTTCCCTTTGAGGCTATGATTGCCATCCGCCGCTTTTTGTTTTTTTCCATTATTTCTTCTGAATTAGGTACACAAATATACCATCTTCTTCTCCTGAAGATAGGAGTATATGGCCGGTAGTATTAGACCAAGATGTAAGGTCGTTAACTGACCCAGGATCCGTACTCAGTATCCTCAATATTTCCCCACTTGATAATTCGTCCATTGCCTTTCTGGTTTTTAAAATTGGAAGTGGGCAGGATAACCCCTGGCAGTCAACTTCCCTTTGGTGTGCATTTAACATATTCCTTTCCTCCATTTGTTAAGTATAAAAAAAATCCCCCTTCTCCAATCGGGGAAGGGGGATTTAATTAAATTCTTTTTATTTTAGTTAACGATTATCCCTTCGCCGATTGGATTTATTCATACAACAACAACAGCAACAACAATATGCACTGTGAGATTTTCCTACCGCAATGGATTTATTAACTATCATACGCCTGAAACTTATAATTGAAATTTGGTTAATTACAACAGCTTTTTTCAGGAAAGAAAAAAATGTGACCCAGATCAATAAAAGGATAATAAGATAAATTTGAAATACTAATTATCATTTAATCCGTAAATACTATTTCAGTTAAATTTTACCCCATACTAAGGGGAAAAGTTTAGTTAACATATTGCAACCAAGCTAAACATTGAAATGATACATCTCCTATTTTATGTGATTTAACTCCATTTGTGAAGATAAAATTCTTAGTAACTTTTCTTTAAGATGAGCATTTAAGGATTTATGGATAAAAAAATGATAAAGATAATTAAACAGATGAATATACAATTATACAGATTATTCTTGTTGGGCGTATTATGTACTTTCTCTTATGCCAATCCTCCAGATTGGGTGGATGAACCAAATGCTTATGAATTTACAGCTACTGTAGTAGGAGGGATAGTACTCGATATTGACGGTGTACAAATGGGTAATGATGGTGATATGTTTGCTGCTTTTGATGATGATGGTAATGTTAGGGGTATTGGTCTTATGTTAACCCCGCCTTTTGGACCCTTTGAGGGAACGCCTGTTTTTGAGGTACAATTAAGAAGTAATAATAATGGGGAAATCCTATTTTTTAAATATTATGATGCATCCACCCACATTATTTTTGATATAAGTGAGTCATACGTTTTTGAAATTAATGAAACAATCGGTGATGTTTCGGATCCTGAAACGTATAATATATATGGTTATGGAAATATTGATGTTATGTATTTTAGTAATGAAGATATTGGTGGATTCCAATTCACGGTAGAAGGTGGAACTATAGATGATGCAACAGGTGGTGTTGCTGGAGAAGTAGGTTTTACGGTTAGTTCAGGCAATAATACTGTAATTGGTTTTAGTTTGTCAAATTCCATTATTCCAGCGGGTGAGGGTATATTAATTGTTTTAGACCTCGAAGGCAGCGCTAGTCAACCCTGTTTAAAAGATTTAGTTATTTCTGATGATTCCGGAAATGCTATGGATGCCACAGTAGTTGATTGTACAACTATCGGCATTGGACCCCCTGAACTTTTCAGTTTTAATCAATCTACACTTCAGGCATTTTATTATTTTAATTTAGTATTGATAAACAATAATGAGGTGGAATCAGATGACTGGGTAGGTGCATTTAAAGATGATATCTGTGTAGGTGCCTGGCAGTGGGATACTG
>JACNLQ010000028.1 GCA_014381415.1 Fidelibacterota bacterium | reverse complement strand
GTTATATGGAAGCCAGTACAACTCCTTATACCCTCACTTGGGATGCTTCTAATGCGTCCAGTGGTGTATATTTTGTGCAGGCTGATGCAGAAGGTTTTAAAACCACCCAAAAGTTGATGTTAATAAAATAAAAGATTCTAAATTAGACAAAAAAAGGGAGATAATATTTATCTCCCTTTTTTATAGGATGGAATAATTATTATAAATCTAATTCGTCTAATACAAATTGAGATAAATTAAAATAGTCCTTACAGGAAAATTTAAAGGTTGAATGTTCATAATCACCGTGATCATTTATCACGTAATGTTTTTCATATTCAACCTGTTTTGTAATAATTTGTTTCAAAGCATAAATAAAATGATCCACATCGTCTTTGGTATTATACAAACCAAAACTCACACGAACCATACCCATCCAGGGTTCGGTATGCCAATCGGTAATCTGTTTTGCACGGGCCTCATTAATTTGAATGTGATGGGTTAACTCCAACATTTTTTCAACATAAGGGTGGGCACAGAAACATTCATTTCTAACTGCAATATTAAAATAATCATTTAGAATGGCAGCCACAAGTCCATGATTCAAGTTTTTCATATTAAAGGAAATTGTACCTGCCCGTGGGCAAGTTTTCATACAGGTTTCACCATAAATGACCACCTCTGGTATTTTCAACATTTCTTCCAGACAATAATGGGTTAACTGTGTGTCTTCTTCCAGTACATTTTCCATTCCAATTTGATCTAATACATGAATGGCTGCTCCCAGGGTGATTGCTCCGAGAATATTTTGTGTACCTGCCTCTTCTCGGTCGGGAAAATCATTGGTTACATAATAGCGTTCGGGAAATACTCTGTCAACCATACCACCACCCACTTCTTCAGGTTCAATTTTTTCCATGAGGTCTTTCCGGACGATCACCACTCCAGGTGAGCCAGGGGCGTAGGTTTTATGACCGGAAAAAATCAGAGCATCCACATCCATGGCAGGGTCAGAATGACCACTCATTTCAATGGGTACATGGGCAGCCATCTGGGCTGCATCCACAACCACATAGGCTCCATAATGATGGGCTAACTTTGCCACCTCATTGATAGGGTTGATGATGCCCGTTACATTGCTAATACCCGTAACAGAAACATAATTTACGCGTCCCTCGTATTCTGCTAAATAGTGCTCTAACAGGTCCATATCCACACAGCCCATCTTCGACTCATGCGTATCAACAGGGATATGGATAACGTGACCACCATGTTTCCGGTGAGGAAGGTCATTGGAATGATGTTCCATGATGGATACCAGCACCACATCCTTTTTTGGTTGCAAATGATTGAAGACCCGTGCGATTCTGTTCATGCCAGAAGTGGTACCGCTGCCGGTAAAAAAACAGGTGTAATGTTCAGGGTCTGCTTGGACAAATCGCAATATTTCATCATGCACCCAAGTATAAGTTTTAGTGGCTATTTTGGCGCTGAAGTGCATTAAAGAATGGGTATTGGAATAATGCTGAAGAAATTTTTCACCCGTTCGATGGGCAATTCCCATCATGAGTGTAGAAGCAGTAGAATCCAGGTAAATCCGCCGAGTAATCTCTCCACTTGCAATTTGATATTTAGTTTCTAATCCCAGAAAATCATTCTGAACTTTCTCTAACAAATTGGTGAAATTATTTTCTATTAAGGCAGGTATTATTGTGTCAGTTTCCATAGGTCAAATTTAAGGAATATATATTATTTCTTCTCAATAAAGATTAATCACAATTTGGATGATCAGTAATTTTAGCGTCCAGTTGCTTCTTCAGTTGATCCGTCATTGTATATTTTGAATTCCACCCATCCCAATAGCAAGGAAGCAGTCCGATGCCGGTGGAAGAAATAAAAGCTTCGTCCATTGCGTTAATGGAATCAAGTGGTATAAAATCTTCAACAACTGATAATCCAATTTCTGGTGCAATTTCCATAATCGTATCCCGCATGACACCGGGAAGAACACCTAAACCAAGACCTGGAGTAATAAGTGTTTTTTCCTTAATAAAAAAAATATTTCTGATGGCGCATTCTGTTATAATTTTGGACCGGTTATAAAAAACTGGTTCAAATGCACCTGCTTTTTCAGCATCTTTTTTTGCCAGCATATTACCTATATAATTCAGTGATTTTATCGCCGGATTAAACCGGATAATGGGGTATTTCTCCTCTGAATAAAATAAAACCTTAACCGGCTCTTTTGGTTTTACTGTAAAGGGACGAATAGTAACATAGAAATTAGGGCTTCCCGTATAATTCCAGGGAGTTCCTGTTATTTCACCCCTGGTTACCATTAATTTTATTAATCCCGATGAGAATTGATTTTTTTGAATGATTTCCTTAAAAATTGAAATTAATTCGGCATTTGATTTATCAAGCACAATTTGAATTAGGGTTAATCCAGAGTGGAGTCGTTTCAGATGTTTTTCCGGTTTGAAAAGTCTCCTATTTTGAAAGCGGATTGTTTCAAATAAACCATCACCACGCTGAAACCCTCCATCATTGAAAGAGACCTTCGAATTAGAAGCAGACTGCCATTCGCCATTAATATAGTTAATAATTTCTCTCACTAATGATTTGAAATCAGGTTCTCATTTTTATGACCTATAGATTGCAGTTGGAAGCCATGACAGAAAGGTTTAAGAATGGCCCCCTTTTGCTGAGCTTCCTGCCATTCTTCCAGAGAATCTGAATCCCAAACAATGCCACCGCCAACAGGATAAATCCCTATTTCATTTTGAATAGTCATGGTACGGATGGCAATATTGAAATCCATATCTCCGTTTGTAAGGATGAATCCCAGACTGCCGGTATAAACGCCCCGTTGATAACCCTCCAATGAATCGATAATTTCCATGGATTTTTCTTTAGGGGCACCAGTGATTGAACCACCTGGGAATAATGCAGTAATAATTTCCGTTTCTGTAACTGATTGGTGTAATTCCCCAAAGACACGGGAGACCATTTGATGCACCGTTTCAAAGGATTGAATGCAATATAAACCATCCACATTTACAGAACCAAAATTACAGATTTTACCAATATCATTTCTAATTAGATCAACAATCATTAAATGTTCAGCGCGATCCTTTTCGCTTTGATAAAGTTCGCCAGCCAGACGCTCATCTATAATGAGATCATTAGAACGAGGACGGGTACCCTTCATTGGAAATGATTCAATATTTTTGCCCGAAGTACGAAAAAACCGCTCAGGGCTGAAACTCAATATTTGAAAATCCTCCAAGTTAAGATACATGCCATAATGAGGATGTACACTTTCCCGCATTGAAAGATAAATATCCAATGGACTGCCATTTAATTCATACTGCTTGGGCTGTGTAAAATTAATTTGGTAACTATCACCATTTCTGAGCGCAGTTTTTATAGTATTGATTGAATTTTGATAATTGTGAGGTGATGGAATATCTTTTTTAAGCTGTAAATAAGAAGATTTAGCTGATTCGGTTTCAGTTAAATCAAAAGGAATAACCTGCTTGGGTTTACCAAACCATAGCAATGGTTGGTGAGAATCTGGTTTTTTAAATGGTATATGTGGGAATAAAAAATTCTTAAAATCGTAAGAAATAAATCCTACTGCTGATAGTTCATTGGATTCCGATTTCCAAATATCCAGCGTTTTCTGCCAAAGCTCTAAAGGTGGCAAATCAGAAGACTCTCCATTTAATTGGGCAATGCCATTGCTGTTTATAGAGAAAGTCTCTTCAAATCCCCAGATTGCAAACCGCTGGGAAGAAGTATCCCAATGATCAATGAGAGCATCAGGGTTGCCAAATTTTTCTATTAATTGTTGTAAATCAGTCATGTTTTTTTTTCGAGCGGTGATTTATGCAGCATGCCAAAGCTAGTAAAGTTAAAAATACGGGGAGATGGAATAGCATAAGAAAAGACACGATTTTCTTTTAAAAATTGTGAAAGCCCAATTTCCTTAATGAGAGCTAATGGAACTTTTTTCCGAATTCCATTAATTGATTTTAATTTTGTGGGTAGTTTTGGAGGAGTCCACCCTAGGGTATTGCCGAAAAGATTTAACAATTTCAATATTACATCTTCATCCCAATCTGGGTTACATTGAAATTGTTTACTACAGATGTTAAGATGTTTACTCCTCAGTTTACTCTTTCCGGTAACTGCTTGCATTGATTGAAAAAGTGGATACAAATTTTCGTCAATACGTTTTTCGAATGCTTTTGTGTTTACCCGTTGAAATAACCCACTCCAGTTATAATCGGGTAATGACTTTTGCCAATTTTTAGAATTTTCGGTGTATTGTTGGTACTTCAGCCAGGTGGCATCACTATGGAGAACTAAGAGGCGAGCCAAAAGATCATTCTTGATTTCTATTTTATGAAGCCACAGCAGATAAATGAGAGTTGAAAATGGGAATTTCCGCCGAAATTCTCCAGCGGTTATATTTGCCAAAATATTCGGATTACAAGAAGACTGGAAGCCTGGTGGAACCTCACCTGAAATAGAAACTATATGTCCGCCAATGGCTTTACCCTGTTTGGGCAGAATGTTTAGGTCCACCCAAATCAAATTTTGTTTTTCCTTAATTCCTTTATCAGTAATCCAAATGGTATTAAGATCATAATAACCCTCCAGTTGCCAATTGAGATGGTGATGTAGAAAAGATGCACAGATTAATCCGTCATAATCTGCCGAAATAATCATTGGAAGATTTTTCTCTTTAAGCCAGGGGAATTGCGAAAACATTTCATTCTGCTGAAAAACCATGGGGAAAGATTAAGAGAATCCTGTTAAATTATTAGAACCATTTTCAATTAAATAATTAATAACCCGAAAGGAGTACCATGAAAAAACTCATTCAATCGTTTTTACCCATTTTTATTCTAAGCTCTCAAGTTTTTGCCATTGCAGGATTTGGACTCAACTTAAATCAATCACAGTTTAGTGTAGATGCAAATACAAGTTCACTGGACAACTTCGGAAGTTATGGTTATGATGAATTTAGTGGTGGAGTTGGAGCTGGTGGATACTTATATATTGATGCAGTCCCATTTGTTGATTTAGATTTAGAGTTTAGTGCCATTCGTACTAATTATGATTATCTATTAACCATTGGAAATGATACTAAATCATATAGTGTTCCATATGGAAGCTTAGCAGGTTATGTAACATTACAAAAAAAAGTATTTAAATTATCAATCCCCTTGTTAGCAAAAGCAAAATTAACTGTTGGAGCAGGAATAAATAGTCAAACTTATAAATCAATACCTGATAAAAGTGATTTAGAAGGATTAAATGTAACAGGTTCATCAAGTGAAATGCCAACTTTAGATAAATTGGTTGATTTTATTAATGAAAATACAAAAAGTAATAGTGGAATTCATTTTCAGGCAGGAGTTCAATTTAAATTGCTCATGCTTGATTCATTTCTATATTATAGGCAGGTAATTGTCGATGATGTGATCCCCGGTGCTAAAGGATTTGGCAGTCTCAATCTGAGATTGGGAATGGGTTTTTAAATTTCACAACTAATTTTAATCACAATAGGGGCAGAATTTCAGCCCCTATTTTTTTGCCACTATAATCCGTTCTATTGATTTCCAGGCACTTCCGGTTTGTCGATCGGTTGCTTCCACATAGAGGAGATATTGCCCCATTCGGCAGGTATAATTTTGACGGGTTTCACCATCCCAGCGAATGGTGCCTTCATTGGTGGATACAGACCCATCCGTTAACAGGGCTATTTCTCTACCTGTAACATCGTATACTATCATTCTTAAATATGCATTGGAATAAGGGAGTTGATACAGGATAATTGTCTCATCCTCAAAGCCATCACCATCAGGTGAAAATGGATTGGGTGAAATTGAAACGGTTCCCAGTTGATGCAACGCAGTGACAAAAATAGAATTTTCTGAAAATGGCGTTGATCCGGAAGGGTGGATACAGGTTCCCCAATTTTGAGGATTATTGGATTCCATGAAATAGGAAATTCGTTCCAGAGAAAAACCGTCATCTCCACCCCAAGAATCTTCAAAGCTGACATAATCAATCATTTTGCCGGTGGGGTCAAATAAATACACATCATCTCCACTATTATTTAAAGGGGGAAAATCGTATTGCAGCAGATAATTATCCTTGAGATCACCTGAAATAACAGCAAAATTCCCCGCTACTAAATCAAAGGTAAAAGTGCTGTCAGGAAATTGCCAATCATCTTTATCAGATATTTTCCAATTATCCAATGTGACTTCTGTTTCAGTTTGATTAATTATTTCTACCCATTCCGGATCACCAGAAAACGGGTCATACATAATTTCATTAATGAGGATATCCCCAAATTTATATTGTATATGAAAATTATATGTCAGGGTATCATTTTCAGATGCATAATCATTTTCTGTAGTAACCTCGATAAAATAGGTGTTGGCTCCAGACGCCTGTCCAGATTCGTGGGAGGAGATTAATTCCGACTGATTGGGTTCAATTTCGGTATTTTCAATTAGCTCAGAATTGATATACACCTGTGAACTCGCCGTGAGTATCCCCTCATTTTTCAATTTAATAAAAAGATCAAACTCCTGGAAAGGAGCAATTGGAAATGGCTCAACATAAACACTGTCAATCCCAACATCAATAGTAAAAGATGCCACACTATTTACCGTTCCTGGGGTTCCCAAAGAGTCCAAGCTTCTACTCCAATTATTTTCAGTATTATCAAAATCTAATACAATCTTCTCCAGTGAATATCCTGATTTTATGCTGGAACTCCAGCCCATTTCTGAAATGACAACACCCGATTCATTAATAAGATAAAGACTATCTGCACTATTACCAAGCCCATTACCAATGCTGAGATCATCAACATAAATGAGCAAAACCTCCTCCGGGAATAATGAATCATAAAATCCGTCATAATCACCTTCAAGTATTACTGCGAATTGGTTTGCAGGGAAAATGGTGAATCCATCGGGTAAAAGTTCATCAGTGGAATATTTGTCAGCTATCTGCCAATTCTTAATAGCAATGTTTTCGTCAGAAAAATTATACAACTCAACAAACTCATTTGGGGAGTCTGCACCATCTAAATCGAACATTACTTCTGAAATGGTGATTTGGGACCATAATAGGTTTATAAATATTACAAATGCAGGGACATGCATAGGAAAAAATAAAGAGAATGAATTTAAAGAGGCAAGTGATTAATCCATTGTTACATGCTATTACTTTTATTGTATTGGGACTTCTTCTCTATTATTTTGTAAATTATACATCTAAAAAATAGTTAGTATTTAATTCCCATCAAAAATAGATAGTAATCGTCTCCATTTAAATTAACAGAAATGGATGCAATGTTTGTAAGATATATATTAGTCGTTTTAACAACATCGTTAATACTCGGAAGAGATAATATTGGTGATGGTCTATACGAAGATGAGTTAATTAATTACCTCAGAAGTAATTATAAAACTTCCTCTACACTCAGTTATAATTCTGCCCGAGACGTTATGTATGGTGATTACGATAACCATAATGGAGTAGTGTATGGAGTTTATACCAATTTCAGTGTGAATAATGTACCTGAAAATGATCCTCGTCCTACCGTACATGATGGGGGTTTGAATTGTGAACATGTATGGCCACAAAGTATGTATGAAGGTTCATCTCCTATGAAGTCTGACCTTCATCATTTAAGACCTTCAAAAGATAATGTTAATACATCTCGTGGGAATAAACCATTCGGTGAAAACCCAGACTCCCAAACAGATACTTGGTATTGGTTGAACCAGAGTCAAACCTCTACACCCTCAAACAATGTGGATGAATATAGTGAGTCAGAAACTGCTTTTTTTGAACCTCGTGAGGACAGAAAGGGAGACATTGCTCGGTCTATGTTTTATTTTTATACTATGTACTCAGAAGTTGCAGATGGCAACTTTTTTGATATTCAAAAAGATGTTCTTAAAACATGGCATGAACAAGATCCTGCAGATGAAAATGAAACTACTCGAACCTGGGCAATTGCAGGCTACCAGCAGAATAAACCAAATCCCTTTGTCTTAGATGAAACGCTAATATGGCGTGCTTATTTTTATGAAGGATTTATGACAGGGGATTTAAACGAAGATGGATTATTAAATATTCTGGACCTTGTGGTTCTCGTTAATATCGTTTTGGGAGATGAAGATGTAATTCCTGCAGCTGATATTAATGGCGATGGCGCTTACAATGTGCTGGATGTCGTAGTGCTAGCAAATATTATCTTATCCCAAAATTAGTCTAACAAAAATTACCCCCATTCACTTTAATTTAACTGCATAATTTCAGGAGATATTCAATGTATAAATACCTAAGCATGATTTTGGTAATAACACTTATTTCATGCAATAAACCATACTCTAAAGAGAAAGAGGTTGTAGAAGAAGCTCAACGAACAACCAAAAGCGAACCGGTAGTGGGAGAAGAGATTACCACTGAATCCGGATTGAAATATATTGATAACGTAATAGGTACAGGTAATTTGCCTAAAGCCGGGGATAAAGTAAAAGTCCATTATACTGGTACCCTGGAAGATGGGACAAAGTTTGACAGCTCTGAAGGAAGAGGTCCACTCGAATTTACATTGGGAGTTGGAAGGGTTATAAAGGGTTGGGATGAAGGAATTTCTACCATGAAAGCAGGTGGCAAGCGAAAGCTCATTATACCTGCTGACTTAGCTTATGGTGAACGAGGTGCTGGGAAGTTAATACCCCCTGGGGCTACCTTGCATTTTGATGTAGAGCTTGTTGAAGTTGTGGAGGCATTTGTTGATACCGATTTTTCATTACCTGGCAGAGAAGATAATACTGAATCTGGGTTGCGTATGATTGTTCATAAAGAGGGCAATGGAGAAAAACCCAGTGTAGGACAAACTGTCACCGTTCATTATACTGGTTTATTAGAAACTGGAAAGAAATTTGACAGTTCACATGATAGTGGCAGACCATTTACATTTCCACTTGGGCAGGGGCGTGTTATAAAAGGATGGGATGAAGCCATTGCACTCATGAGCAAGGGGGAGAAACGTACATTGGTAATTCCTCCTGAACTAGCATATGGCAGTAAATCTAATAGAAGAATTCCAGCAAACTCTACTTTGATTTTTGAAGTGGAACTCATTGATATTCAATAATGATTAAAATACAGAAACAATTCATTTTTGGTGCACTTCTCATCTTTTTAGGTTGCCAAAATTCAAATTATAATTGGTATAGTGGTAATTTTGAAGATGCCAAAAGTGTTGCGGGTACTAAACTAATAATGCTAGATTTTTACACCGATACTTGACCAGCGTGTGTTCAGCTGGATGCTGATACTTTTACAGATTCTCATGTGCAGACATTTTCAGATGCAAATCTAATCAGTGTTAAAATGAATGCAAATGAAGAGAATGCCCGAAAAGTGTTCGATGAGTATAACTGTAAAGGTGTACCCCATTTACTTTTTGTGGATGACAAAGGAAATGAAGTTGATCGGATTATTGGCTACCTTCCTCCCAGTGAATATTTGGCAAGAATTCAGGATATCATAAATAACAAACACACTCTTGATGATTACATATCGCAATATGAAAATGGAAAAGCCAATGCTGAAATAATTGCGGGAATAGCCCTGAAATATGAGGATAGAGGCGACTCTGATAATGCCAAGAAATTTTATACAATCCTCATTAAGGATTTCCCGGATCCAAGCTCAGAATATTATCAGCGGGGCACTTATTTTCTTGCGAGTGATGCCTTCGAAAAAGGGGTATCGATGGCACTGAATGCCTATATCGCATCATTCCCAGATTCTCCCTTTATTGAGGATGCCTTCTTTACCATGGCCTATCATTATGCAGAAGAAGAAATGGCAGAAGAAGAAATAAAAGTTTATCTAAAAATGATTGATCATTTCCCCAAAAATTTGGGAGCTTTGAATTCTTACGCTTGGCGTATGTCTGAATTGGAAATGCGTTTAGAAGATGCGCTGAAAAAAGTTCAGAAGGCGGTTATATTATCTGCGGATAGTCCAAATAGCCAGGCAAATATTATCGATACAGAAGCTGAAGTATTATGGAAGCTCAAGCGATTTGATGCTGCTATTGATGCCATTGAAAAGGCAATATCCATTGATCCTAAAAATGATTATTTCAGGGATCAAAAAGAAAAATTTATTCAGTCCAAAAAAGAAGCCAGTCAACCGGTATAGAATCCATTTCCCCTACCCTTCCGGTCTTGTAAATTCCTCTATCTTTCTATCTGGGAGGGACAAATAAATTTTAGAATTACTACCAAAAGTAATTCCTAATGTTGAATCTGGAATATCGTAGTACCTATTTTCATATTCAAGTTCACTGGTTAATGTAATCAGAATAAAACTATTTGTGCTGTCCGTAGCAGCTACTAAAAACTCTTTGGTAAATGGGTCATAATCCAGAGCAAAGGCACCACTCTTATTTAAATGCTCCCAAATCACTACTGTATCTTTTACAGTACTGAAATCATCTTCAACGGTTAGATAGCGCCACCTGTAAAGGGTGGAATCATCCTTATGACCATAAAGAACCACCAAGATGTTATCAGCCCAGGTTATACCTCTACCACTCCAATACATAAAGGTGGCTGTAGTATCAGAAGTGTTTTCAGGAAAATAATCTGACTTGTACCAGAAATTTTCTCCTACTGGAGAAATTTTTAAAATATAATCAGTATAGCGGGGTTGGAAATATAGATTAGTACCGTCATTGGTAGCAGCCAAATATCCCTGTCCATTTAGATCCAACTCAAATCGATTAGCTGGAAATGACGTGGAATCAAATTTATAAAGGTCGATCTGCGGTCCTGAATTGGTGGAAAAATCCAAATTTGTGGTATAAAAATAACCCTTGAGGTAAGTAATATCAGCGATAGGATCTGTAGCTGTATGTTTGCTTGAATCTACTTCCAATCCATTTTGGCAGGAAAAAATTAGAAGAGTTACTAATATTGTAAAAGATAGATTTTTCATGAATTCCTCCATAAAATTTATTTAGGCAGTACTGTTAGGATGAAATAGAAACAGGCTATACGCATTATTTATACACACTCCCACGGTGGGCAATTCGTATAATTAAGATGATAAGTTCATTTTTATTTTTTGTAAAAATAATTCGATAATTACCAACCTTTAAACGATAGAAATTTTTATATTTTCCCTTTAACCGGGTAATGTTTGCCGAAAGTACCTGTGGATTTACTCTGAGAATTTCAAGTTTGTTTTTAATTCGCTTCTGCCAAATGGAGTCAATGGATTTAAATTCTTTTTCGGCTTCCTTTAAGAATTGGAGTTTGTACACTAAAGTCCGAGAGCTTGCCAAACCTTATCTGCAGAAACCACTTTTGTATCGCCAGTTTCAAGCTTTTTCATGCGATTTTCTGCAATAATACCATCTAATTCATCAAAGTACAATTCAAGTGCTCTGGCAATAATATGGCTTTTTTTATGGCTGGACTCCTTTGCCACTTTACTGAGTTCCCCTGCTAGTGATTGAGGCAGGGTTATGTTTAATCGATCATGTTTTTCCATAATATCCTCATAATAATCTGCTATTATATGCGCATAATATAGAGCATTATATAATACTGTACAACTAAAATTTAATTGTTAAAATAAATTTTATGTAGTTTCGGATTGTGTTTTTTAGAAGGGAAGGACTATTTCCGTCAATTATTCTCATAAACAATCCGTATTCCCTCCAGGGTAAGATTTGGTAAATATTTATGTTCTGTTTTAAGATGAGGAGAAATTAATCCCCCGAACCCGCCAGTGACAATGATATTACAATCATCCCATTTCATTTCATCCATAATTCGTCTGAACATTCCATCTACCAGATCAATGGCACCCAACATAATTCCAGACTGCAAATTGCTTTCGGTAGTTGTTCCCACTGCTATTTCGGGGACGGTAAAAGCAGTTTCTTTTAACAGAGCCGCCCGTTCAATTAAATTTTGAGCTGCTACTTCAATTCCAGGGGCAATAGCACCGCCGATGAAAGCACCTTTTTCATCCACAACATCATAGTTAGTAGCCGACCCAATATCACCTATAATAGCTGGTGCCCCAACTAATTCTTTGGAGGCTGCTACATTACAGATTCGGTCAACTCCTACATCCTGGGGTGTCTCAACTAATAGTTCTACATCAGAATTTTGGTAGGTGATAATATGTGCATCAATCTGAAATAAATTTCGTATGGATTCAATATATACCTGTGTCAAATTGGGCACTACCGAACTGATGGCTGCTTTAGTAATATCAAACTCATTTAATGTAGAAAACTGATTCCAGAAATCCAAGGTGGAGGGCAGCCTTAGGGTGTGTACCCATTTTTCACCATCGTGAACACCGCAGGTGACATTGGTATTCCCAATATCTACAGCTAACATCATTATAAAATTACCACCCCGCTGGGAAAAGTTTGTGTCTCCCCATTTATCAAAATTTCAGCGTGTCCCAATGAAGATATCCCCTGAAATATGCCCTGCTGTTTTCCCTTCTCTGAGTGAAAAGAAACAGCCTGATCTTGATGAATACAGTAGTCTGTCCAAAGGGAAATTATGAAATCCATTTGATTATTGTAGAGTGCTTCAAATTCATTTAGAATTGTAGAAAGAATCTGCTCTCTGCTATGTATCTGTCCAGAAAACATAGCCAGGGAAATAGCATTGTCCCTGAGAATACTCGGAATATCCTGGGAACTTTCATTTATATTCAAACCTACCCCCACCACTACTTTAAGTCCATTTTGAGATTGTTTAGATTCAATGAGGATGCCACCCATTTTTTTGTCTTTGAGCATAATGTCATTGGGCCATTTCAATCCAGTTTGAATGGCAGTTGCCGCAGTAATTCCTTTTACGATACTAATTCCCATTAATAAGGGGAGCAGCCCCATTTTTTCTAATTCTAATTTAGAGTGTAAAATAAAGGAAAAGGTGAGGCTTTTTCCCGGAGTTGAAACCCATTTATTCTGCCGCCGTCCTTTACCCGCAGTTTGCTTATCGGTTAAAACAAGTAAACCATGAGTCGAGCCATTTTTAGTAAATTTCCAGGCATCCTCATTAGTGGAGTTTGTTCGAGAGTGATAATTAAAATCACGACCCAAATTGGTGGTGCGAAGATATTTTTGGTAAAGTTCTTTCGAGAACATACCTGAAAATTATTTCTTAGACTCAGTCAGATACAGAAATGCGTCCGTCAATCCCCTATTGGTATAATTAATGAGGCGCATTTTTTCATCCACCAGAAAAATACAGGGGAGTCCTGTGGGCTTTACCCATGAATGCATAATTCGGTATTCATCTAACAAAATGGGTACATTCGGATCAGGGTATTTTTTATGCCACGCCACTATATCATCAAAGGTTGCGGTTGTCTTTCTTTCTGGACCTTCGAACATAATGTTTACCAATTGTACTTCACCATTTTCAATAAGGTCTCTTACAGGGAGGTAGCGATTTTTCCACCAGGGATTTTTCGTAATAGCTAAGTCATTGCTGTTGAGCCAGCTTGCCATATCATTGCAGGGGGAACACCATCCTGCAGAAAGTTCAATGAGGGTCATTTTTCCCTGATGAGCAAAATCATATAAATCTACACTTTCACCAAATTGGTCAATGGCTTCAAAGCGGGGTATTAAATCGCCAGCCTTTGGGACACAATAATTTCCCTTGGGGTGTGCCCTGCAATTCTGATTGTAGCAATCAGCATTGCTTAGGCATTCACAACCAGTAGGCCCCGGACAGGGCAGGTCAAACCCCGGGTCTTTAATTTCATCAATCCGTGGATTAACCGGCCAGCCTCCCGCATAAACAAAAGCAGGAGTCTGTTTTTCCTGACTGAACAGTATGCCCATTAACAATAATATTTCAATTAACTGACTAATCTTCATGTAATTCCTTTTTTAATTTTCCAAATCTGTGCCGCAGACTTTACAGAATTTAGCATCGTCTTCATGATTTTCATCACCACATCCGGTGCAGGCGATATTATTGGTGGATTGTTTTATAGTTATATATTCAGCTGAAATAATACCAGTGGGTATAGCGATGGTTGCATACCCAATTATCATTGCCATAGATGCAATTGCCTGCCCTAATTCAGTTTGGGGTGAAATATCTCCATATCCAACCGTAGTAATAGTGACTATTGCCCAATAAATACTTCGGGGAATACTGGTAAATCCATTGGCTTCCCCTTCTAAAAGGTACATGATAGAACCAAATATGGTAACCAAGGTAAGTATTGAAAATAAAAATACGATAATTTTCCGTCGGGATGAATACATTGCTTTCATGAGCATATTCGCTTCCCCAATATATAAGATTAATTTCAATATTCTAAAAATTCTCAACACTCGCAGAATTCTAATGACAATCAGGTAACGGCTAGCAGGGAAAAATATGCTGATGTAGGTGGGTATGATAGAGAGAAAATCAATGATCCCAAAAAAACTTTTTAAATAAAGGACAGGTTTACCAATACAATAAATTCTGAGAGAAAATTCAATGGTAAAAAGCAAAGTGAAAAACCATTCCATGATATAAAGGATTTCACCATAACGATTGTTATAATATTGTACGCTGTCCAGCATTACCACAATTACACTTAGAAGAATGCTAACAATTAATAAAAGGTCAAACCCTTTACCGGCAGGAGTATCCGATTCAAAAATTATTTCGTATATCTGATTTTTTATTTTAGTATTATTCACAATTCTGATAAGTAAATTGAGTTATTAATTATTACAAGGAAAGTCTTAATCCTTCATGGGCAAAATAGGGAATTACAGAGCTACCATTTTCATTTAATATTTTTGAGGCTTTTTCTAATTCTGCGTCAATATCATCATCACTGCGTTCGGGGTCATGATGATAATAAACGAGGTTTTTAACCTCTGCTGATTCTCCTAATTTGGTAACCTGTGAAATCAGTGAATGTCCCCAGCCATGTTTAAGGGGCATATCGGCTTCAATATATTGAGCATCATGAATGAGAATATCGGCATTTCTACATTGCTCTGTCAGTTCAACCAGCTCAATTGATTTCTCATAAGGGGGTTCAATCTCATTATCAGTGAAATAGCAAATTATTTTATCTTCTATTTTGATTTTATAGCCAAACGCTTTACCGGGATGATTCATAGGCACTAATTCAATATGAAAGCCATTGCTGCCCAGAAATTCCAGTGGGTTTTCAGTGACAAAATTAAAATTAGATGGTACCTGATCAGGGGTTATGGGAAAATGGGCACCGTCCATTTGATCAATTAGGGATGCTAAAACCACATTTTTTTTATGCAGAGTGGGAAACATATGCACTGGTCGGTTTGGCTGGTAAATTGGTGTAAAAAATGGGAATCCCTGGATGTGATCCCAATGGGAGTGAGTGACAATGACAAATATCTCCAATTCCGGCTTTCCAATTATGGCACTACCCAAGTTGCGAATGCCTGTTCCGGCATCCAGTATGAGAATTTTATTATCAACGGTAATGGAAACGCAGGATGTATTCCCGCCATAGCGATTGGTAGTGGGCCCCGGACTAGGTACTGATCCGCGCACTCCCCAAAAATCAACATGTATATTATTCATTCATATTCCTTTGGATTAGATAGGATAATTTAATAGGGTAGATGAAAATGAGGCAGAGGTTTATTTTTTCATATTAATAAATTGCAGGGGAATGTCAAGATTTTCATTTTTCAAAAATGAAATAATGCTCTGGAGGTCATCAATTTTTTTACCGGTGACTCGAATTTGCTCACCCTGAATTTGTGATTGTACTTTGAGTTTTGAATCTTTAATCATTTTGTTGACCTTTTTCGCATTCTCTTTTGAAATACCTTCCTGCAGTTCTACTTTTTGCCGAACCGCCATCCCAGACCCTTTTTCAATTTCATTAAATTTAAAAGTTTTTAGCGCAACAGATCTGCCAATTGCCCGTTTTTCCAGCATATCCCGAACAGCGCTGATCCGCATATCTGAATCTGATTCGATTTTGATGGTACCTTCCTTTTTATTAAAAGTGATAGTGGTATCACTTCCTCGAAAATCATAGCGGTTGGTTATATCCCGGGTTACCATATTCACGGAATTTTCAACTTCCTGAATATCATATTTGCTTACTATGTCAAAGGTTGGCATGATTTACACTCCTGAATTATAAAAATTGTAGAAAAAAGAATATTGAAATTTACACAGCATAATTAAATGAATTATGGAGATTATTTTATAATAAGTACTACTAACAAATTATGATTTTGTACGGATACGCTTTTTCTTTAATAAGGCATAAAAATATTTTACCATATCTTTGCTTTAATGTAATATACTTACGAGTAATTTACGAGTATTTTATTATCATGAACTTCAGATCAGTATTTCATATAAGACTACAAAATTTCGAACTTCAGGCGGAGCGTATGCTGGATGCTGCCCTGAAAAGCAGGGCAGTGGCTGTTATATCATCCCACCATGCCAACGGAACTATTGTGGCACTTTCTCCTGAAGCTCGGCAGGAGGGACTTATACAGGGCATGAAAGTGAGCCTAGCGCGAAAGATGTCCCACAGTACCCGCCTTTTACCTTACAATCGTTCCCTCTATGCCCGTATGCACAATTATCTCTACCAGACTGTAGCCCAATTTTCACCCCTTGTAGAGCCTGCAGTTTTTGGTCAGTTTTATATGGATATGACCGGCATGAATGGAATTTACAAAAATGACCTCCGTGCTGGTGATATCATTTCCAAACGCATTGATGAGTTGGTGCATCTAGAAAATCACATCGGCATCAGCAGTAATAAACTGGTAAGCCGCATCAGTACCTCTGTGGTACCGGAGCGGATTTATATAATTGACAGAGGAGAGGAAAGTCACTTCCTGGCACCCCTCCATTCCCGTTTACTGCCTACATCAGCCGAACCACCAGTAGAAAAGATGCTGCGTTTTCTTTTTCTTCGGCAGGTTCAGGATGTACAGTCTGTGATGGAACGGGAGACCGCTGCTGAGGCTATTTTCAGCCGTTACTACAAACCCTTGGCCATGGAAGCACAAGGCAGGGACACCTCTGCTGTTCAGCCTCCCCGGAAGCGTGACCATATTATTGAGCAGGTAGTTCTCCCGGAAGATACCAATGATGAGGAAAAACTCTGTGCCATTGTTCGCCAAATGGCAGGACAGGTGGGCTTCAAGCTTCGCCGACGCAGTCAAATTGCCCGGCAGGTGAATTTAGAAATCCATTATACAGATGGTTACTCAAGTAGGCGTACTGGCTCTCTAAAAATTAACGATGAGACTTCTGTAATACAGGACTGTCTGAATCTCTTTTTCCGTGCCAATATCCGCCGTAACCGCATTCGTACTATTATTGTAGATGTTTCCAAATTTCAGACGGTTGCCTGTCAACTGGATTTATTCAGACCCATTGAAACACAGAATAGAACATTGGCAGAGGCATTGGATTGTATCCGGAAAAAACATGGATTTACTGTTATTAAAACAGCCGCGTAATTATTTTATACCACTAAGTACACTGAAAACACTAAAGAATATAAAAAACTCCGTGCTCTTAGTATCCTCAAAGATAAAAGCATGTTTACCAGTTTAAACACCCACTCCGTTTTTTCCAAAATGCAAGGCACCGCTTCCCTGAGAGAACTCCTTTCCCAGGCAAAAAAATACCGCATGAGTCATTTGGCACTAACAGAGGTGAATGGCATCTGGGGATTTATCCGTTTTGTACAGTTCGCCCGAGAATTTAATATTCACCCCATTGCCGGGGTGAATCTCATTACCAATCATGATGATGTAATCTTACTGGTAGAAAACCAGCAGGGCTACGAGAATATGTGCCGTATTATTTCGGATGTCCATGAGAGTACCGATGCTCATGTTGCCGATCTCTTGAAATCCTGCCATGAAGGATTGTTTGTCCTTGCCTATGAAGAAGAGGCTTTGAAACAGTTAACTAAACAGATACCCGGTACCCACCTCTTTGTGGAACTGCGGCCAGGGGTGGAAGAGCGCACGGCTCTATCCTTGGCGAAGCAGTTTCAATTGGAAATTGTTGCCAGCGGAGATGTGTATTTTCTGTCTCCCAATGATCAACCTGCCCATAAGGTACTGCGCGCCATTGAGCATAATACTACCCTGGAAGCGGTTGATCCGGGAGAAGTGAAAAGTGATGCCCATTATTTTCGAAGTGAAAAGGAAATGGCTACCCTGTTTCCCAATAGCTTAGATGCCATTAATAATGCTCACTATCTGGCGGAACGCTGCAAAACGGACTGGAAATTCCTTAATACTATCTTCCCCAATATGGATCTGAAAAGCACCCGGGAAGCCAGCCGTAAACTACGGAAACTGGTGTATGCAGGGGCGGAAAAGAGATATGAATTGCGGAATTCGGAATGCGGATTGCGGAATAGGGAATCAATCTACGCTAAAGCTACGATTGGCAAGCATCAAATAACGCCTATCTGCCGTAGTCTTGGCGTAGGCAGGAATAATGAACACCGAACACCGAATCTCGATCCCCTATCGCCGATCCCCCATCCCCAATCATCATCATCCGCAGTGACAAAACGCATTGAACACGAACTGTCCATAATCACTGAAAAAGGTTTTGCTCCCTACTTTCTGGTGGTGTGGGATATTGTAAAGCAGACCAATGCCACCATTGGCAGGGGCTCCGGTGCGGCTTCTATTGTGAGTTACTGCCTCTTTATTACCCAAGTAGATCCATTAAAGTACAATCTACAGTTTGAACGATTCATTCATCCCGAACGGGTGGATATGCCTGATATTGACATTGATTTTCCCTGGGATGAACGAGACGATATTATTGACTATGTTTTTACTAAATACGGACTCCACAGAACGGCTATGGTTTCCAATCAGGTATTTCTGCAGCCCAGATCAGCAGTTCGGGAGGTGGCCAAGGTCTATGGGCTTTCAAATGAAGAGATCAAAGCAGTCACCAAGCGCATTGGCTGGCACAGCCGACGCTCTGATTTGCTGCATTGGATTGAAAATGATGAGCGTTTTAAGAATTTGAATATAGATAACACCTTAAAAGAAATATTACAAATATCAGAAAAGGTAATGGGTGCTTTCAGGGTATCATCGGTTCATCCCGGCGGGGTGGTAATTGTGCCGGATGAGATTCGTAAATATGTGCCCGTACTCATGGCCACCAAAGGGGTGCAGATACTGGAATGGGAGAAGGACCAGACGGAAGATTCAGGCCTGCTGAAAATTGATCTCTTGGGCAATCGTTCTCTGGCAGTGGTGCGAGATACATTAAAACAGGTAGGGGTGTATCGTAGTGAATATGTGGATTATCATAGTATTTCCTCAGTAGGTGATGCCAAAACGGAGGCTCTCATGCAGGCGGGCAGAACAATGGGAATCTTTTATATTGAAAGCCCTGCCACCCGTCAACTCTTGGCTAAAGCCGGTAAAGTTGATTTTGAGCATGTGGTGATTTATTCTTCCATCATCCGCCCCGCTGCCAACCGCTTTACCAACCTTATGCTAGAACGAATCCACGGTAAAGCCTGGAAATTGCAACACCCTGATCTTAAATTTTTACGTGAGAGCTACGGTATTATGGTTTATGAAGAGCAGGTTTCCATGACAGCCCGAGTGTTGGCAGGGTTTGGTTATGCAGAATCAGACTATATTCGCAAAGTTATTTCCCGACCTGCATTAGAGCATCTGGTACCATTATGGAGAAATAAATTTATTGGAGGTATGGTGAAACGGGGATATACTAAAAAATTGGCTCTGGAGATGTGGGCTATGGTGCAGTCATTTTCCGGCTATTCATTCTGCAAACCCCATTCCGCATCTTATGCCATGTTGTCTTTTACCTGCGCCTATCTGAAGGCGCATTTTCCAGCAGAATTTCTGGCAGCAGTGGTGTCCAATCAAGGGGGATTTTATTCTGCCTTTGCCTATCTCAGCGAGGCACGGAGGTGGGAGATTGCCATCCTGCCGCCACATATTAATCGCAGTTTTAAAGAGTACCGGGGAAACAAGCAGCGTATCCGTATGGGACTTATGTCTATTCGAAATTTGAAGCAGAAAGCGGTGACACAGATATTAGAAGAGCGGAAAGGGGGTGATTTCAAATCACTGGATGATTTTTTTCATAGAACGGACATAGACCTTGCCGATGCCATGGCGCTGGCCAATGCCAGTTGTTTTGCTGAATTGGAGTTAGAACTGAGTCATCAGCAGATTGCCTTCCGCATTGCCTGTAATTATTTACAAAGCAGTGAGGAGGGTGAAAATATGCTGCCGCCATTTGGTGAAGGGGGACTTACTCACGAAGAAAAAATCAGATTGGAACGGGAAAGTTTTGGCTTTCCCATTTCGGAACATCCCTTAACTCCCTGGCTACCCCTTTTTACAGGGAAAATCAAAAAGGCTAGAGACATCCCCAAATATGTGGGACAAACCATTCAGCTGGCGGGCGTGCTCATTACTACCAAAGTCACCTCCACTCGAAAACGGGAGCCTATGGAGTTTCTCACCCTGGAAGATGAGACCGACATCTATGAATGTATTATGTTTCCTGATGCCTTTGGCAAATATGGCGACCTGTTAAACTGGGAAAAACTATTCATTATCCGTGGTAAAGTTGAGGTTTCATTTGGTGTTTATACCATCACTATTGAGAAAATGGGTAGTGTGCAAAAAATGGGGGAGAAAATTAGAGGAGAGAGGGTAAAATAAAAAGGCACCTTTTTCAAGATGCCTTTCAATTTACCCCTAGAGAGAATTATTATTGGAAAGAGTCACTCCAGGGTTAGTCTTCCTTCCTAATTTCCTAAAATTTCATTTACCAATAAAATAATATCCATAATATTTAGGACATTATCATTATTCAAGTCTAATGCATAGAACTGACAATCACTAGCATCATCTGAATCCAGTACAAAATTAACCAATTGAATCACATCCAAAATATTTGTGATTCCATCGCCATTGGCATCTCCCATAATAGTATCACCACAGGGATTCCCAACACTAACCGATTCAATCACCGTTGTGGTATTATATCCAGTAACCGTTAATAGAATATCATCGTCACTTTCAAAACTGGCTTCAAGTTCAATTACGGCATTTCCTGAATTATCGGCATAGGCTGATCCTAAATATTCTCCATCTACTGAAAGGGCTGCTAAGTTAAAATCACCACCACCAGATACATTTACAGAATAGGTTGATGCCCCCACTTCAATCGAACCACTATGGCTTACGGAAATTTCAGTGGGTGAATCGGTTCTAAGAACCACACTGGGATCACCAAAAATTACCCAATGATCGGTTTCGTCATCCCCGGAATTGCCATAATCGTCATTCATTTTAAGGCAACCATTAAAAGATACACCACCAAATGTAACCTTGCGATTATTGGAATAACTTTCTACTAAAATGTCCACCATTTCATCTTGAGCAGACATAGGAGGTGCCCATCCCTGATAAATGGTTGACATAAATGAGGCAATTCCACCAGAAGGCTCACCATTATGGGTGGCTCGTTGAAATGATTCTGCTAAGCTGGTATATCCTGCAAAATTTCCTGTTACACAACCAACTGTACAGACAAAAGGTAATTTATCTACATTGGTTAAAGAATTTACATGTGAGGTATTAAAATTGGTAGTGACAATAACGGTAACATCTCCGTGTCCGGTGTAATGAAGCATGCTTCGACCATCATTAAGAGCATTTTTAAGGGTAGTGCTATTGGGGTTACCACTGGCATCAGATCCACCATGGCTACCATCATACATTTCATCCACTGAAGAGTAGGTATAATCCAATAAATCTGATCTCATATTGCGGGCATGCTGCCAATCGGCTTCTCCATCGTCTCCATAACCAGCACCTTCATTAGAAGCTACCAAAACACCTTTACTATACCAATCGGCATCTAATTGTGGGTCCCGCTCATATTCAATAGACCTCTCAACCTGGGTATTTACATGAGAGGTATTCTCCGCTGAGAACCGACCTACAAAGAATTCTGGATATGAATCATTCCCAGATATATAAGCATACCATATATCTGATTCACCACCACCAAAGTTTTTTGATGGAATTTGTGTGATATCTCCAACCAATAAAAGATAGGCTAAATTGTGCGAATTATAATAATCTTCAACATAATTCTGAATTGATGTATAGTTTGTCCCTGTTTCAGAAACTGGTACCATGGTGGCTTTCAATCCTTTTTGATTTTTCCATTCAACAAATGGTTCCATGGCATTCATAAACCCGTCATAACAAATAATCAGCATTTCACCATCTTCAGGAACAGGAGTGTATCGTGTGTCATTTTCACTATAGTTTAAGAATTGATTAGAGTACATATTATGATAATCTAAATTTGGTTTTACAGAAAGACTTTTGGCTTGGAAGGAATTGATGCTTTCTCTATTATTAAAACTGATTTTTACGGTCATTTGATGAACAACTTTTAATTCATCTGTAACTGGATTATATTGAAATGGATTAAATTGAATCACCTGTCCCCTATAATCTCGGAGGATATACGGATCGGTTAAATGAGCAATTTCCCCGGGAAAGAATTCATTTTTTTGATATGCAACCCCCTCAATATAAGGTACTGAAGAAAAATCAATATTCCGCGGTAGATTGCCCTTGGATGCAGAAACATTATATTTATCAAAAGTAAAACTTTCTGATTTGATAATTTCCAAAGCTGTTCCACTTAAATCTGGAATAATGATAGAACGATTAACATGAGGAAGAATTGGTGAACCAGCTTGTAGAAAATTTGGTTCATCTTCCAAATAAATACCATCATACTCATTCCCATTTACCTGAATAAATTCTCTATCAAAATAGTTTAGTTGGAATTGAACAATGATATGTTCTGAAGTCTCAGATTGTATAAAAACATCAACGGGAATATCCTCATTGGTGAATTGAATAGTGCTTCCTGAGAGGAGCGCTGTGAAAGCAATTAGAATTATATAGTTTATAAATTTTACCATTAATTATTACCTTATTTTTATTCGATTCCTTACAATTAACTTGGTGGTAGTTTAATATTATCTCTTTATTGCTGCTTAATGGAATACTGAAACAAGATGTAACGATAATAATGGATATAATTCATTGATAATAAAAAAACAGCAATTAAATGCTGTTTCTTAAGTTAAGATTTATAATTTAATGGATATCTGTAAAGAGTTGTTAACTAATCCCCCACAATAGTGTTTACCAATATAACGATATCTAAAACATCGACTATTCCATCTCCATTTATATCTGCGGCTGATAATTCATCATCAGTGGGAATGTGGGTTTCGATAATAATGCCGATGACTATGACGACATCCAGCACATCTATGGTGCCGTCATCATTCACATCTCCTTGAGATGTGGATGAATATCCTGTGTCACAGGTCCATTCTGAGGAGCCACATTCATTTACACTTTCAATGCAATAATCGTAAACCACATCATTTTCAGCAATAACATCTGTGTAAACTGTTTGACTATTTGAAATAATTCCCATCCAAGACCCATCTCGATAAATTTTATACTCATCGGTGGCTTCCGATTCTATCCAATTTACCTGTACTTGATTCGAATAATCACCATCACTTGCATTTACAATAGATGTGGATAAAGGTGAACTTTTCTTACTACCTGGATTACAGGTCATACTGGAACCCCCACATTCATTATTTGTCTGAATACAATATATATGCTCAACTCCTGTTTGAGCACCCCAATCTTCAAAGGTAGAGTCTCCAGCATCTAATTGGGAAATTATTTGTTCATCACGGTAAAGAGTTTGACTGGTGGCTCCAGAGGAAGCAATTGTCCAATTTAAATTCACCATAAGACAGTCTTCTCCATCAGACGCTAGGAGGTTTGTTGGACTTTCAGGCTCTTCACAGGAATAGAAAAACTCCAATTTAATATGATCAATGCAGTAATTGTCTTCTGAACCGATTCTGGGCATAAGCATACCTCCACTCCATACATTTCCTACAATATACTCATTATCAGTATAATCGATGCTCAGTTCATAATCATGAGACCAATTGCCATTATCATTCATCAATCCCATATAGGTTTCAGACCAAACCGGTAGATCGTCGCATTGTGCACCTCGTACTGTAACTCTTATTTCATCTATAGACTGATAATATGGTGGTTGATAGCCATACCAAGCCTCCCCCCAATAGTCCAAAGGGTTCCACCAACTGTCATCCCAACCGAGCTTCACACAATCACTGGCACCACTAAGGCAGGAGCATGTCAACTCAATGGCGTCATCTTCAGACCAAGTCCCCTGCGTTTCACTCCCCTGTTTAAAATCTACCCAATATTCTCGAGAATTATTCATTAATTGGTAATTACTGTTAATAACTGAATAAAATTCTTCAGTTAAAACAGATTGAATTTGGGTTAAATGACGATTTGCCATAATGCGATGATATGAAGCGGGACCTGAAAATAATTCTAAACTCGGTAGTTTATCATTAACAAGCGTAAAGAGACTATCATTTTTCAAATCTAACTGAACTAAAAGAAATTCTTCATATTGAATATTTTCCACAAGAGCTTCAATTCTCCCGGAAGGGGTGAAATCTTTCATGATGAGTTCAGGTGGATTACCCTCCTGCCCAAGCAAAAAGGATAGTCCAATGGAGAAAAAGATAATTTTTAATAGTCTCCTCATAGGTGGAAGTTACAATATTTGGTGTAATTGTAAAAGCAATATTCTGAAATTTATAGTCGAGAAATATTTTTCATCCCAATTTCAAATTTATTTTGAAGTCTAAATAATTGAAAAATGACTGGGCATATATCGACGGGGGAAAGTAATTTATTGATATGAAATTATTCAACAATTTGATTGTAATAACTCTACTTTGTATATCATCTTTATATAGCCAAGTTAATACCGAAGCTATGAGGGGAGATAATCAACTGCCCGGGGTTCAGCATAATCTGGAACTTGATTTTGCCTATATTTCCGGTAATTCAGAACTAATAGAATTAAATGGTTCATATAGAGCCGATTTTGCGTCCCTTTCCAATTTGAATGGATTTTTTATATGGAAGTACGACCGGGCATTTGAAAATTCAAAAGATGACATCACTTATAAAGGATTTGGACATTTACGGATCTTCAAGCCATTTACGGTACACATTGTTGTTGAAGGATTTTTACAGAAGGAGTTTAACCATTTTATTGATTTGGAAAATCGTGAGTTAATTGGAGCTGGATTTCGGTATAATCCAATTACAAATTTATATGTAGGATTAGGAATAATGAATGAAATGGAAAAGTATCAAGATATATCCTCTAAACCAAACTTTATAAAATCAACTAATTATTTGAACTATTCGTTCACAATTCTAGATATCGCTGAGATTCAAAATATTACGTATTATCAATTTAAACTTGAGGAATTAAAAGATTACCGTATTTTATGGGATGGAAAACTTACCATTCTAGGTTTAAAAGGGATCTCATTTCATATTAATTTTCATTTTCGATACGATAAAAATTCTAACAATTCTAATTATTTTGAAATATCCAATGGATTAGGGATTAAGTTTTAGCCCTCCTTCAATAATTTACTATGGAACAAAAAGTTCTATAATTAGTAGGAAGAGGAGTGGTAAGTTACAGGAGGAGGAATTTCAAGTAATTAAAAAGGAAGGAAAAAAATGAAAAGAGTATTATTTTTAGTTGTTTTAGCGACGAGTCTTGCAATCGTTTTTTCACAGGGTAAGCCTTGTTGCAAGAACAAGGCAGGTAAAGGAAATGTAGCTTGTAAATATAATCAGGCAAATATTGATCAAAATAAGGAGGGAATTTCTGAAGGAGTTGATTCTCAAGTGCAAAATGCAGGCGTTCAATGTCCTCATAGTGCACAAAGTACCTCTGTTGACAAGCAAAATTGCCCCAATCATGCTAGTGCCCCTTGGTGGAAGTTCTGGGGAAAAAAGAAGGGATGTTGCAATACAAACTCCTGATTTCAGGAAAGGTAAATTTATTCTCGAAGAGAGTATGATACAAGCTGTTACAATATTAATTTTGTCTCGTATTAGAGATAAATTATAAGTTAACGGTGATAAGAAAGGGTCGGGATCAGTAAATATAAATTTTGATCCTCATCACAAAAAGGGATAATAAATAACAGTAAACTTGAATAAAAGGAAAGTAAAATAATGAAGAATATCAAACTAATAACAATACTTGCACTATCTAGTGCTGTTTTATTCGGTGGAAAAGCCACAGCCCACAAAGCTAAGGTTAACTTTAAGGAAACTGTTGTAGCCCGTTCTGAGTCTTCCGGCTCAATTGCTGATCTTGTAATTGAATCTGATAAGGCTATACATGGCTTGCAATTTGATATTTCTTATAATCCATCAGAAATAAAATCTGTACAACCCGAAGCTATTTCTGGTTTTGAAGTTAAATATAATGAAATATCTGAAGGCGTCATTCGTGGTCTTATTTTTAGTATGCAAGGTCAAGCATTACCAGAAAATTTAAAATTTGAATTTTTAAATGAAGATGGTTTTGAAGGCACCAGCACTATTGAATTTAAAGATATTATTTTAGCTGATAACCAAGGTAATGGTATTGAAGTTGAAGTTCAAACTTATGATATCAGTTTTTCTAATGCTTTGCCAATTAAAACCGAATTAACAGATGCATATCCAAATCCATTTAACCCTAGTTCAACCATTAATTATGGTCTCAAGAATGAAGGTCATGTTGAAATTATGGTGTATGATGCAACTGGAAGACTTGTTGAAGAGTTGGTTAACCAAAACCAAACTGAAGGTTACCACAGCATTACATGGAATGCTTCTAATCAAGCAAGTGGTATGTACTTTGCAAAAATGATTGCTGGAGATGTTGTTCAAACTCAAAAGCTCGTTTTGCTTAAATAAATCCATTCATTTTTGAATGCTATTAAAAAGGCAGAAGACAATAGTCATCTGCCTTTTTTTAGTTACATCACATAATAACAAATTTTGCAATCTTAAATTATACCCCTTGGAATTTTAGGGTGACAATAGAAATTGACTGGAAAATGGAGTTTAAAAATAAAATGAAACATAAAATTAATATACTATTAATAATTGGATTGGGTGTAGTACAGCTATTTGCGGATACGCCTCAAATTTCTGAGAATACAATTCTCTTTTGTCTTAAACCAAGTATTGAACCATTACAGATTACTCGAAATAATAATGAAGTAATTGTAAGTATTGATGAATTGAATGATGTATTCAGAACAATTCAGGTTTCCAATATTGAACCTTGGATAAAACATGCCACAGAAATGGACAAAGATGGAGATATTTATCTTAACCGAATTTACCGAATTTATTTAAACGAAAACCGTAGTATTACAACTGCACAATCTATTGCGGCAATAGGAGAAATTCCAGTTACTCTGTATGCTGAACATGAATATCTTCGAAAACCTCTTTATACGCCTAATGACCCTAGCCTAAATAATCAATGTAGTATTCCATCCGTCAAGGCAGATATCGCCTGGGATTATTGGGATATTCCCGATGAAATGCCAAGTGGGCAAAATGTATTATTAGCCTCTGTAGATACGGGTGTGGATTATACCCACCCTGATTTAGTAGCTAATCTTTGGGTAAATCAAGGTGAAATTCCCGATCTTATTTTTGAAATTGGGGTTGATACAGATGAAGATGGATATATTTCTTCCCTTGAAATTGCTGATTTTATGGCCACCCAAAGTGATTTAAATGATGATGGTGTGGTAAATTTTAGAGATGCCCTTGCAAATGGATCGCCTTTTATGGATGGATCTGACAATGATTCAAATGGCTATACCGATGATCTAATTGGGTATGATACATCTGGTCAATGGGGAACTGGTGATGCAGACCCATTCCCAAAAACAGGAGTTGCTAACAATAGTACTTGGGCACATGGTACCCATGTTGCAGGAATAATGGGAGCTACTACAGATAATGGTGTAGGAATGGCATCTACTATGTTTAATGGAAAAATTATGTCTGTGAAATGTTCAAAAGATGGACCAACAACAGATGAACCGGGTATTCATAGTGGATATAGTGGGATTACCTATGCAGCTAAAGCTGGTTTTTACGCTGGAGCAAAAACAATCATTAATAATAGCTGGGGTGGAGGCGGATTTTCTTCATCTGAAAATTCGGTTATAAATAATGCCTACACTACTTATGGAGCTATTGTACTCGCGGCTGCCGGGAATGGAAATGAAACTACGGGTCAAGAAGAATATGCTTCCCATTACCCTGCAAGTTATGATAACATGATTTCAGTATGTGCAATAAATTGTAATGGAACATGGAATGGTTGGGCAACCTACCATACAACGGTTGATTTAGCTGCACCTGGTGAAAGTATCTATAGCACAATAATTGGAAGTGGCTATGAATCATGGGATGGTTCTTCAATGGCAACTCCTAATGCCGCAAGTGTTCATGGATTGGTTTGGGCGTACCATCCGGATTGGACCAATGTGCAAGTGCGAGAACAAGTTTCTTCTTCTGCAGACCCATTTATTTATGATATTAATCCAACTTATATAGATTGTAATGGAAATAGCATAGATGGGTATTGTTTGGGTACAGGTATGGCAGATGCCCATAAAGCCATAGGGTTGAATTTTTCCCCTAATATTGTAGTTGATGATCTTTTCATTGACGACTCCTCTAGTGATTCCGATGGAGTTGCAAACCCTGGAGAATATGCAAATTTATATTTTTCTCTCTTAAATGTTGAAGGATGGGTTGATGCTACAAATGTTTCGGCATACTTATCCTCAAATAGTTCAGATGTAGCTATTATGAGTGATTTTGCAGATTATGGAAATATAGCAGCAGGTAATATTGAAAGTGGTGAATTCTTTGAAGTTACATTTTCAGATGGAATCCCATTAGGAGATGTAAATTTTCAGCTTCAAATTGTAGGAGAAGGAATTGATTATCAATTTGATCAAATTAGAGAGGTTACTATCAACGTATCTCTAAACCAATCAGGCTTTCCCATTTCCACTTCAGAAGTTAA
>JACNLQ010000068.1 GCA_014381415.1 Fidelibacterota bacterium | reverse complement strand
TCTAAAATATCGTCAATGGATCGCCTCCATCTAATATCAGCCCGCTTTGCCATACCTCCCGTTCCAGAACAGGGTCCGTCTAATAACATTTTATCTGTAATAGGTACTTCATCCTCGGTAATATCCACCAAATCTGACTCAGTGTTTGTAATGTTCAATCTCTCCAATGTATTATCCAGACGATTTAACCGCTCCTCATTTGAATCTAATGAAAGAATAGAGCCGGTGTTATTTAACTTTTCCGCCATATATGAGGATTTTCCACCAGGAGCTGCACACGCATCCGTAATAGATTCCTTTTTCTTAGGATCTACCAATTGCACCACCAATCCGGCAGATGGATCCTGAACGGAAATTTTACCTTCTTTGAAAATATCGCTTTTAATTAATTCCTGATGTTTAGAAGTTTGAAAGAATTCAGGAATATGTTCGAATTGTTCATATTTTATATCGTGCTTTTTCAAATAATTTTTGAATTTAGTAGGAGTATATTCTAATCGATTCACTCTAAACCATAGACTTGGATATTCATTATTCCACTCAGCCAGCGCTTTTGCTTGGTCAAAGTTTTTATCTTTAATCCATTTACTGATTAACCATTCGGGATGACTTAGATAATCAGCAACATTGGCGATAGGAGTATGTTCATCTGGCACACTTCTTTCTTCTAAACCAACCAATGTTCGAAGAATGGCATTTGTGAGACCACCCAAATTCGGGTGTATTTTTTTTGCCAATTGAACTGTTGTGGTAACAGCGGCATAATCTGGCACACTGTCCATGTAAAATAATTGAAAGACCCCAAGCCTGAGCAATATGCGTAATCCTTCTTTCAGGTCTTCATAGTCTCCCACAAATACTTGTCGGAGCTCCCAATCCAGCCTTCCGGACAGTCTTACAGTACCTTGCACCAACATGGTAATAAATCGTCGATCCTGATCACTGATAATATCACCTTCCCTGCGAAATATTTCGGCTGTTACATCGGACAATCGACGATCCCTGAATGCAGCCTTTTTCATTATTTCCCATGCAATTCTTCGTGTTCTAATTTCTCTTTTAATCAAAATATCCTCCTGTTATTTTTGGATAACCCAAGATAAATTCACTTACTTGAAGTTTCTTTTTACCTTCGATCTGTATGTTAGTAATTTGTATAGGCTCGGTATCTGTTCCGATTTTAAATATTGAGTCAGCATATTCAATTTGCCCGGGAAGAAGCTTTGAGTTTGGTAGGTATTGCAGAACTTTAGAACCAAATAATTTAACTCGTTTATTTTTATAAAATGTAAAAGCGCCTGGTTTTGGAGAAAATGCACGAATCTTATTATGAATCATCGAAGCTGGCTTATTCCAATTAATTTTACAATCCTGTACACTGATTTTTGGTGCAAATGTAGCTTTATCATTATTTTGCTTGATTGGATTTAATTTATTTTGAGAGAGAGCATTTAAAGTCTTTATCACCAAATCTGCACCAATAAAGGATAATTTTGACAAAGCTTCACCAGTTGTGATAGAATTATCCATATCAAAGGATCTTTGAAGCAGTAAATCGCCAGTATCTACTTTCTTCTGAATTAGAAATGTGGTGAGCCCAATTTCTGTTTCACCATTCAAAATGGCATGATTTACTGGAGCTGCACCCCTGTACTTAGGGAGAAGTGACGCATGAAGGTTAACAGCTCCCCTGCGAGGTATATTTAGAATTAATTCTGGTAGTATTTTATAAGCCACGACAACATAAATATCTGGATTAATTTGAGTTAATATAGATTGTAATTGTTTACTTCCTGTGCTTTCCGGTTGGTATATAGGCAAACCATACTTTTCTGCACTTTTTTTTATTGCCGAGGATTGAATCTTTAACCCTCTACCTGATTTTTTATCTGGACTTGTTACTACTCCCAATATGTCATGATCTGAATCATGGAGGGAATCAAGAGTAGGAACTGCAAATTCAGGTGTACCGAAAAACACCAATTTCATATTGCTATTAACTATTTAATTTATAAAATAATTCCGGTAGATGGACTGCCATTTTTTGAAATTTCTAAAAGACGCTTTTTAATAAGCATCTGTTTAGCTGGTGACAGATAATCTACAAATAATTTACCATCTAAGTGGTCTAATTCATGTTGAATTACCCGAGAAACTAGTCCCGTAAAAATTTCTTCATGAAAGTTTTGTTCTAAATCCTGATATTTAATTATAATAGATTCAGGACGTTCAATTTCCGCGCGAATGTCAGGTACACTTAAGCAGCCCTCTTCCATAATGGTGGACCCTTCCGATCCAATAATTTCAGTATTAATTAAAATATATGGCTTAGTATCTTCTTCACCTTCCAAACAGGAGGTGTCTAAAATAAGAAGATTCAAGCTATACCCTACTTGATTGGCGGCTAATCCAATTCCACTTTCCTCATGCATGGTATTAAACATTTGTTCCACCAAATCAGGTATATTTCTAAAATCTGACACATTCTCCACTTTTTTCCGGAGAATAGGATCACCATATTTTAATATCTGAAGTGCAGGTTTAGCTGTTGCTATCTGGGGCTTCATCTTCTTTTTTATTTGCAGGTCCAGCAATATATGAACGGGCAATATTTAATTTAATTCCAGAACCCACATCAATAGTGACCTTGTTTTCATTTTTTCCCTGGAAGCTCACAATCTTTCCATATATTCCTCCCCTAGTGAGTATTTTATCCCCTTTTTTCAGCTGAGAAAGAGAATCTGCATGTTGCTTTCGTTGCTTTGATTGTGGTCTTAGGATGAGTAGATAAAAGATTAAACCAATTAAAATAATTGGTAAAAATGCAGCTATACCACCACCGGTTTGCCCATTAGTTTGGGCGAAAAGAAATTCCAATTTATTTTCCTGATTTTATTTTAGGTAATTAACTATTTTATTCTATTGGCATTATTTTAATAATTACCAATAGGTATAATTTAATAAATTTATTAGATAGAATGTTATAAATCATAGAAAATTAATCACCATGCAAATTGGAAATTTAAATATTGTAAATCCTTTATTCCTTGCTCCCATGGCAGGAATAACTGACCAACCCTTTCGAATCCTCTGTCGTGAAATGGGTGCTGGCGTTGTTTTTACTGAATTTGTGAGCGCGAATGGAATCATTCGTGAAAATATGAAAACATTGGAATTAATGAAATTCACAGAAAAGGAGCGCCCCATTGGAATTCAATTATTTGGAGAAACACCGGATATTGTAGGTACTTCAGCTAAAATGGTCTATGATTTACTGAGACCTGATATTATCGATATTAATTATGGCTGTCCTGTTCCAAAGGTTACGAAGAAGGGAGCTGGGTCTGCTGCTTTAAAGGATCTCTGTCTAATGGATGATATAACTCAAGCTGTTGTAGAGGCAGTACCAGAAATACCAGTAACAGTTAAAATGCGTGCAGGATGGGATCAAAACAGTCTGGTATCTACCGAGGCAGGTGTAAGAATGGAAAAAATTGGAGTCGCAGCAATTACCCTCCATCCTCGTACAACCAAACAGCAATTCAGCGGAATGTCAAACTGGAAACTTATTAAAGAATTGAAAGATGCTGTGAAAATTCCCGTAATAGGAAATGGTGATGTTAAATCAATTGATGATTATAATAAAATGAAGGATGAAACAGGATGCGATGGAGTAATGATTGGTCGTGCGGCTTTGGGAAAGCCGTGGATTTTCAATTCTTTACAAAATAATGTATCTGAAGATATTATTTTAGACCCAGACCTTGCTCAAATAATTAATATAGCTCGGAGACATTTTAAGATGTTGAGAGAATATTATAACAATAGTCTCAGTCTAAATTTATCCAAAAAACATTATAATTATTATTTCAAAGGGTTTGATGGTGCTTCATATTGGAGAAAGCAGTTTATGCAAATTGAAGATACGGATGATATATTCTCACTTCTTGAGGAAATGGAAAATGCATTTACATCTAATTAGAACTAATACATTTAAATTATGAATTATAAAAAGAGTACTGATTTTTCCCCGATTCTTTTGCGCTATACATCGCTTTGTCAGCATTGTTTATTAAAGTTTTAATACTCTCCCCATCTTCAGGGAAAATACTAATCCCTATGCTTGTTTTTGGGAAAACCATGTTGTTCTTTATAGTAACTGCATTTTTATTTGAATCTAGGATTCTTTCAGCTAATTTAATAGCATCTTCAATATTTTTAATTCGAGGCATTAGAATTGTAAATTCATCCCCACCCCTTCTTGATACTGTGTCAGATTTCCGTGCACAATTAATAAACCTTTCAGCTACAGTTTTCAGCATTACATCCCCGGCATCATGACCTAAGGTATCATTTAATTCCTTAAATTCATCCAAATCGATAAATATAACTGCCAATCCTTCTTTAGATCTTTTTGCCTGATTTAATGCAATTTCTGATCTGTCTAAAAATAAGGTACGATTAGGTATACCTGTGAGGGAATCAAAATAGGCTTGATGCTTCAAATTCTCTTCATTTTTTTTAAATTCAGTTATATCCCGAATGATTACTGTATATACGCAGGATTGATTTAATATTTTTCTGGATATGTTGAGTTCTATGGGAAATGCAGAATTATCTTTATGAATTCCCATGAATTCGGATGGCGATGAAGAATTCGCTTGGTCTATATATTGTTTTAAATAATCTTGATCAGTATTATGAATAAGGGTAGAGAAATTTTTGTTGACCAGTTCAGAAGTTTTATAGCCAAATATGTTTAATGCCTCCTCATTTATATATTCTATGCTACTGTTTTTGTCCAAGGTCATTATTCCAATTCCCGCATTAGTAAATATTTCCTTGAAATATGTATTTACATCTGTTGGGTTATTATTCTCATTCATTTTTATCTTTTTATCACTTTTGATTATTTGCTTTTTCTTCGATCAATTTTCTTTAATGTTCTTAAAATTAAATATACGAATATATTGCCTATAAATATTATCGCCCAATTATCAGAAATAATTGGATGGAAGTTAAAATGATAGTTTCGAAATGCAAGTAAAATGGTAAATATTATAAATACTCCGCAAATTCCGGTATATTCCCTTTCCAGAACTTTTTTGAAGGAAAATTTAGCATTGGGTGGAGAATACAAAAATATATTTGGAATGACAGCTGGTGTTTTTAAAGACCACTTTTCATATTCATGCCCAAATAATTTTATCAGGTAAGCTTCTTCAGCAAACATTATTCGTTCGTAATAAATCCAGAAAGCTAGAATAAGAATAATGATGCCATAAATATTTCCAGTAAATAAAAATGGACCTAAAAACATAAAGAAATTCCCTAAATACAAAGGATGGCGTACTGTTGAATAAATCCCTGTTTGGTTTAAGGAAGTTGCTAGTTGTTGTTTAGTATTTCGTCCAGAGGTTCCTGCAGGCACAAAAGCAATGGTGAAAATACGAATACACTCACCCAGCAAGGAAACCATTAATCCCGTATAAAAAAGAATATAATATAAATTGTTTACAGGTGTGAGTAAGCAATAAAACAAGAAAGGGACAATAATGAGCGGTAGGAAACTGCGACGTTTAAATAACCAATTTCCGGTTGTTTCAAATTCATTTATCAGTGCCATCATGGAGCTCCAATTTATTTTTATTGGGTGCAAGCATACCACCTGAAATAATAATTTTAAGTCCTTCTTCAATTGTCATATTGGTTTCATAGGCATCTTTTTGAGGTACATATAACATATATCCAGAGGTGGGATTTGGCGTTGTGGGAACAAATATATGATAAAATTTATCACCTGTGGCATTAGTGGATTCACCCGTAACCATTGTTAAAGTCCATATACCTCTTCTGGGATA
>JACNLQ010000029.1 GCA_014381415.1 Fidelibacterota bacterium | reverse complement strand
TCTTGCCAGTGGATGAACAGACTGATAATCTACCATATGATATAAATAATGATGGGCTTGTGAATGTACTTGATGTCGTTTTACTTGTAAACTCGGTATTAAATGGAGGCTCTGCTAATGATTATCCTCAGGCAGATGTGAACGGGGATGGGACGTTAAATGTTCTTGATGTGGTACTGCTTATAAATATAATACTCGAAATCTAAACCCACCTCTCCAATTCTTCCTTCCTAACCAAGTTCGCATTTCTCTCCGTATAAATAATCCAACTCTCGTTATGATGGATGTTTGTAAATTACATAATTGAAATTAATAATAAATAATGGAGAAAAAATGGAATTAAAAGATAAATTGAATTTGTTGTGGAAGTTTTTATTTTTGGCAGTTTTTACTTATGGAGTTATTAGTCTTACTTGCTGCAGGAATAGTTGCTCAGGTATTTGTAAAAATCAATCGGCTCAAGTTGCACCATGCAAGGCACCATGTGGTTCCAATTGTACAAAACCATGCTGTGCTAAGTCAGATAAGGCGCCTTGTGGGCCTAATTGCACTAAGCCATGCTGTACAAAAACAAAATAATTAAAACATATAAATATTAGCAGAAACAATAAGCCCCCAGAATTGGGGGCTTATTTACTTAGAAAAATGTGGTCACACTATAGTCACACAGTCTTGTAAGTACCCGGTTTCACTCACTATTCAAAGGGCTCATAACCCGACGAATGAAATCACAGCACATTTATAGCACACATTCAATAATCCTCCTCGTGACACACAGGACTCATAATCCATCATCGAAAAACATTGATGCACAAGCACTTTTTTAAACAGAATAGTACATATTTAGTACATATTTGAACACTAATAGAGGAACAACAACACGCCTTTTAAGCTATTGGTCGTGCGTTCGAGCCGCACCGGAGTCACAAGAGCCTCTTTCCGAGAAGAAAGGGGCTTTTTTATTTGGGGATAGGCGTGGTTGATTTATGTTAAAAAACGTCACTGGTGATAGAATTTTGTAACCTATGGGTCACAAATTAATTTTTGATTACGTGATCTTTATCAAAAATAAGTGTAATTCGCTTGCTGTAATATTTCAATGTAAGATATAAGAGTATTGACTCTCCCCGCATCTTACTCCTCAATTTCCTGCAATTGGCTTTGATAAAAAACTCCCCCGGTAACGGGGGAGTTTTTATTTACTGAAGAAATAGAAATTAGACCTTACATCTGTTGAATTCGTTAAAGAGACATTCAAAGAATTAATTTCTATTATGTCTGTCTGTAGGGAGCTCCCTACAGAAAAATCAGGCAATTACCTATACCATCATGAATTCAAATCTCCTTATTTTTCGCTGTCTCATCACATAGGAAACTCCTCCTCAAGATAGTTACCGGTGGTTAGACTTAGTTGTTGTGCATATTATGTTAACCCTGTTGGTACAGCTTAATTTATTCTGGGACTAACTTTGTAAGCATAATATCAGACAAGCCGGGGGTAATCAATCTCCGGCTTGTCTTTTACATTGAGATATCTTTTGATAAAATATAATCCCCAACATTATACATAGAATTATTTAATGGGTAGAAAGTGGTAATTTATAATATGAGCAAACAACGAAATAAAATAGAACGCTGGCTGGATCGTCATAATCATACAATGGAATTTATCCGTACATTGGTTGCCATTACAGTTTTGTTACTGCAGGTTCTCATTCTTATACGATTATTTGGGGAATAAAAAAGTGCACTTCCTCAATTTGGTCTAAATATAGTACCATAATATGATCGAATTTTTTAATAGTAATTCCATTTTTAATTCCAATTCGAATCCATCTTGGAAGTTAATTGCAAAAATAGGGGCGGTTCTAATTGGCATTGGGTTGCTCATTTTTATTCTGAAAGAATTAATTATTGGAATTCTATCAGCAGTTTTTATAGGATTGGGCATTTATTGTTTATATATGGCAATTAATTTATGGAATTCTACTAGAATTTGACTATAATTTGTGTAGGGCACAATTTAAAGAGTGTGTTGAAAGGGCAATAGCCCCTTACCCTTTCAATCACGGTTTGGAGGAATTACCGAATCTGTGAAATTTCAGAATCGTTGGTTGTTTCTTCTACAGATACCGAATCAGCTACATTGATAATAACTTCTTCGGATAAAAGTGTAGTATATTCTGATCCTTTCCATTGGAAACTGCTATCTGAACCCAGGCATTGCCGAAAATAGCCAAATGCCTCTGAAAAGGATAACAAATCCGTATCCATTTTTTCCAATACGCAGGAATTCATGGATGTAAGTTCTATTTCTAACTCTACTTCATCCAATATATCCGTTTCAGAGGAATCATCAAATATATAATCCAATGGCTGATTTTCAAATTGAACGGGGGTAATTTCTTCAATTACTACGTCTTCACTTTTTGAGGATTCAATTGAGAAGCTTCCAAAATATGCCAATCCAATTATAAAGGCACAAACAAGTGTAATTGTCATTTTTTCTTTCATGGGGTTTCCTTTCGTTTTGATTTTGAGATACTTCTAATAAATTGGTACCGGCTTTAATTGTTCCATAAATTATGCTACTCACTCACTTAAGATTGTTAATATGACCTGCATCCAAAAAGAAATTACCCTTAGTGGAAAACTCCGCGGATTTCACTCCATTACAGATGAAGTGGTATCACAATTTCCTGATATAGGAGAGTTGCAGATTGGAATCTGCCAGATTTTCATAAAACATACCTCAGCCTCTCTTACCATTAATGAGGATGCTGATCCTACCGTTAGATTAGACTTTGAATCTCATTTTAATGAATTAGTCCCCGAAAATCAGCATTACTATCAACATACTTTTGAAGGTTCCGATGATATGCCCGCCCACTTGAAATCATCATTATTAGGTTCTTCTGTACAAATACCCATTACCAATGGCAAACTGAATATGGGCACCTGGCAGGGGATTTACCTCTGTGAACATCGAAATCATGCTGGACCCAGAAAGTTGGTACTCACTATATGGGGAAAGTGATAGGTGAAATGTAAATCTACATCTTTTCTAATTCAGTGAAATTCGTCTTAAATTAAAGACCTGTTTACTTGCTTTTTTATTAATAAAATCAAATTTTTAAGACTTCATCAAAATTTCAAAACGCAATCTTTATGTCAGCAGATAATGAAATAATATTTCAGAAAAAAATTGATTCCGGACTCAAAATCGAACCCAAAGATTGGATGCCGGATAAATACCGCAAGCATCTCATTCGACAGATATCTCAGCATGCCCATTCGGAGATTATCGGTATGCAGCCTGAGGGCAACTGGATCACCCGTGCACCCTCTCTCCGGGCAAAGATGGTGCTCATAGCTAAAGTCCAGGATGAAGCTGGGCATGGATTGTACCTCTACAGCGCCACAGAAACCCTAGGCATTACCCGTAATGAATTGATTGAACAGCTTCAGTCAGGAAAAGCAAAATATTCCAGTATCTTTAATTATCCCACTCTCACTTGGGCTGATATTGGTGCCATCGGGTGGTTGGTTGACGGAGCCGCAATTGTAAATCAACAATCCTTAAGGGGAACTTCATTTGGTCCCTATTCCAGAGCCATGGTTCGCATTTGTAAAGAAGAATCATTCCATCAACGGCAGGGGTATGAAATCATGTCTAAAATGTCCAATGGCACTCCTGAACAGCACGAGATGGCACAGGATGCACTGAATCGCTGGTGGTGGCCATCGCTTATGATGTTTGGACCCCATGATGCAGATTCATCTCATACATCTAATGCCATGAAATGGAAAATTAAGAGGGAAACCAATGATGATCTTCGCCAACTTTTTATAGATCGAACTGTGAAACAGGCAGACCTCATTGGTTTAGAGATACCTGACCCGGACCTCAAATGGAATCCTGAAACAAAACACTACGATTTTGGTAAGATAGACTGGGAAGAATTTTGGGAAGTGGTTAATGGAAATGGATTTTGTAATAAAGAACGAATTAATAATCATATTTCATCGCATGAAGAAGGCCAATGGGTACGGGAAGCCGCTTTGGCTTATGCAGAAAAAACACAAAATGGAGTCGAAAATGAGTGATAAAAATATGCCAACTTGGGAAGTATTTCTTCAGCCCAAAACCGGTGCACCATTCCAGCATGCAGGAAATATCCATGCTACCGATGAGGAAATGGCCCTACAAAATGCCCGAGAAATCTATACCCGCCGCCAGGAAGGGACTTGTATTTGGGTGGTGAAAACGGAAGATATTGTTTCATCTAACCCCGATGATCAAGAATCTTTTTTTGATCCTGCTAATGATAAATTGTATCGCTATCCTACCTTTTTTAAGGTGTCAAAAAAAGCAAAAGGATTATAATGACTAAAGAATTGTTATATAAATATGTGCTGGCTCTTGGAGATGATGCACTAATTATTGGTCAGCGATTATCACAGTGGGCATATAAAGGTCCATTCTTAGAAGAGGATATTGCGTTGAGTAATATTTCTCTGGACATGTTTGGCAGAGCAAATTTATTTTTAGAATATGCAGCAACTTTAAAAGGGGATGGGGCTACCGCTGATGAATTAGCATTTAAACGGAATGAGCGGGAATTTTGTAATCACATTCTCTGTGAACAGCCCAATGGGAATTTTGCCGATACCATGGTTCGCCAATTTTTTCTGGATGCATTTAATAAATTATTTTTACAAAAATTGATTGAAAGTAAAGATGAACAACTTTCAGCCATTGCTCAAAAATCTATCAAGGAAACCACCTATCATTTGCGGCATTCATCTAAATGGATTATTAGACTGGGAGATGGCACGGCGGAAAGCCATGCTAAGGTGCAGTCTGCTATTAACAATTTATGGATGTTTACTGATGAGTTATTTGAGTCGAATAAGATTGATCATGAGATGGTGAAGCAGAAAATAGGGGTGGATTGTTCATTGATAAAGGTTGAATGGGATAAGATAATTGATGAAGTTCTTTCAGAGGCAACTTTAAGCCGGCCGGAAAATTCCAATATGCTTTCCGGTGGTAGGGCAGGAATTCATACGGAGCATCTTGGGCATTTATTATCAGATATGCAATATCTTCAGCGTGCCTACCCGGATGCCAAATGGTAAAAGAAATTTCCACAGATGCAATTTGGGAATTATTAAAAGCTATTCCAGACCCTGAAATTCCTGCGGTATCTATTGTGGATTTAGGAATTGTAAGAAATGTAGAGTTTGATGATGATCAATTCAAAATTACCATCACTCCGACTTATAATGGCTGCCCGGCATTTTCATTTATGAAAGAGGAAATCATCCGTCGCTTGGAATTGGTAGGAATTGCAAATTTTAAAGTCTCAACATCCCTGGCACCACCGTGGACAACGGATTGGATGAGCGATGAAGTAAAATCAAAATTGAAGGAAGCAGGAATTGCGCCGCCTTCTTCTAAAGTTAAATGCCCACAATGTGATTCTAATAAGGCAGAAGTTATTAGTGAATTTGGATCAACTGCTTGTAAAGCAATGTATAAGTGTTTAGAATGTCTGGAACCATTTCATCATTTTAAACAGATTTAGTGTGATGAATCCACCACAGAAAAGGGAATTAATCTTCTCTTCATTACGATTAACTAGTTTTGGGCTAAAGCCCAGTTTTTTATTATGTTCCCCCCGAGCTAAAGCACGGGGTAAATAGAGTAATATCAACAAAATAAGAGAATATAATTACCCCATCCTTTAGGGTGGGAATTGTGGAATTAATCATAAAGTAAGGGGCTCTAGCCCCATTTTGGAGTAGGCTGAATGATACAATTTGAAAAAATAGACACAATAGGGAAAATTACCCTTAATCGACCGGAAAAATATAATTCATTTGTGCGGGAAATGGCACTTATTTTACAGAAAAAATTAGAGGAGTATACCAACGATGATTCTATCCGCTGTATTCTCATAACCGGAGCGGGGAAAGCATTCTGTGCTGGTCAGGACTTAAAAGAAGCCACTGATCCGGATGGTCCTGAAATTGAGCAAATTGTGAGAGAGCATTATAATCCCATTATAAAGAAAATTCGTGAAATTGAAAAGCCGGTGATAGCTGCGGTGAATGGTGTAGCAGCTGGGGCTGGCGCTAATTTGGCTTTGGCCTGCGATATTGTAGTGGTATCCAAGTCTGCAAACTTTATTCAAGCCTTTAGTAAAATTGGATTAATTCCAGATAGTGGTGGAACCTATTTTCTTCCTCGAATCATTGGACTTCCCAAAGCTGCAGCTATCATGATGACTGGCGAATCGGTTAGTGCTGAAAAGGCAGAACAAATGGGAATGATTTATGCAGTTTATGAAGATGCTGAGTTTGACGCCAAATCTTTGGAATTGGCTAAATCCATTTCTCAAATGCCAACCAAAGGATTGGGATATACCAAAAGGCTGTTGAATAATTCTCTCAATAATTCTCTGGATGAACAATTAGATTTAGAAGCCGAAATTCAAGCGCTCTCCGCCAAGTCGGAAGATCATCAAGAAGGCATTAAGGCGTTTCTGGAAAAACGGTCCCCAAAGTTTACAGGTAAATGAATCAATTAATTTCTGTTATTGGAGCCGGAACAATGGGGTCCGGAATTGCACAGGTGGCAGCATCAAACGGTTGTGAGGTTTTCGTTGTTGATTCATCTCAACAGGCATTAGAAAATTCCCAATCCAAACTGCAGTCCATTTTGAGTCGTCTTGTGGAAAAGGAGAAAATAGACGAAAATAAAGCTAAAACTATTTTATCCAATATTAAATGGACAGACAAAATAGATGAGATTTCTAAAAGTAATTTAGTTATTGAAGCCATTATTGAAAATTTGGAAATCAAGAAAAAATTATTTTTACAATTGGAATCCATTGTTTCGGAAGATTGTATCTTAGCCACCAATACTTCTTCTCTATCTGTTGAAAAAATTGCATCCGCTTGTAAATTAAAAACCAGAATCATGGGAATTCATTTTTTTAATCCAGTACCACTTATGAAACTGGTAGAAGTAATTCCCACTGAAGAAACAGATGGAGAATTATTAATAAAGGTAAATTCAATTTTGGAAGGATGGGATAAATCGGTGGTTACGGCTAAAGATACTCCTGGTTTTATAGTGAACCGTGTTGCACGACCATTTTACAGTGAAGCCCTGAAAATATATGAGGAGGGCATAGCCGATTTTGCAACCATCGATTGGGCAATGAAAGAATTCGGCGGATTTCGCATGGGTCCCTTTGAACTCATGGATTATATTGGGAATGATATTAATTATTTTGCCACCAAAGCCGTTTATGATGGAACCAACCAAGACCCACGCTACAAACCCTCCATCATACAGAAAAAGTTGGTGGATGAAGGATTATTGGGCAGAAAATCTGGTAAAGGTTATTATGATTATTCAGAAAAAGCAGTTAAACCTAAACCTAATCAGGATGGGATATTAGGTGAGGAAATTTTCAACCGGGTAATAGCCATGCTCATTAATGCAGCGGCTGATGCTTTAAATGGTTCCATTGCAACGCGAGATGATATCGACACAGCCATGACAACGGGAGTTAATTATCCCAAAGGACTGCTAAAATGGGCAGATGAAATTGGTTTAGATTCACCAGTCACCCAATTAAAAGAACTCCATACCCAATCTGGAGATGAGCGCTATGTTGCCAGTCCATTGTTGATAAAATTGGTAAATGAAAATTCTACTTTTTATTCATGAATCTTCCTGAAAAAATTGTAAATGAAATGTACAATAATGATGCCTTCAGTCAATGGCTGGGTATAAAAATTGTTGCGGTTTCAGAAGGCTACTGTAAATTGAAATTAACCATCCGAAAAGAGATGCTCAACGGATTTCAAATTGCCCATGGTGGCATTGCCTATTCATTGGCAGATACTGCATTAGCGTTCGCATCCAATACCCGTGGAAAGAAATGCATTTCTATGGAAACTTCTATTTCTCATACAGAATGTGTGCAAAATGAAGATGTACTCACGGCAACCACGGAAGAATTGTCCCAAACTAAAAAAACGGGTTTGTATTTAATAACCATTACCAATCAGGATAATACTGAAGTTGCATTTTTTAAGGGAACGGTTTATCGTACTTCCAAAGATTGGTTTTCGGAGGATGAATGAATAAAGACACATTTATAATTGACGCAATCCGAACTCCCATTGGAAAATTTGGGGGAACTCTTTCACCAGTGCGCACAGATGATTTAGCTGCCCATGCCATTCGATCTTTAATGGATCGCCACAATTTTGACCCATCAGGAATTGATGATGTCATTATGGGTTGTGCCAATCAATCCGGAGAGGATAATCGCAATGTAGCTCGTATGGCATTATTGTTGGCAGGGCTTCCATTTTCGGTGCCCGGTGAAACGGTAAATCGTCTCTGTGCTTCAGGAATGTCCGCTGTTATACATGCCCATCGTGCAATCCAAACAGGGGATGGCGACTTGTTTATTGCCGGGGGAGTGGAGCATATGACTCGTGGTCCCTGGGTAATTTCCAAGGCATCTAAACCATTTGGGAGGGATTCAAAAATGGAGGATTCCAGTTTTGGCTGGCGTTTTATTAATCCCAAAATGCAGGAAATCTATGGTACGGAAGGCATGGGGCAAACGGCAGAAAATCTGGCTGAGAAATATGATATTAATCGAGATGATCAAGATGCCTTTGCATACCATTCCCAAATGAAGGCAGCCGTGGCTCAGAAAGCAGAAATTTTTGCAAATGAAATAATCTCGGTGGAAATTCATCAACAAAAAGCAGACCCCATCATTTTTAAAGATGATGAGTTCTTAAAACCCCACACCTCCATTGAAGGATTGGCAAAACTAAAGCCAGCTTTCAAAAAAGAAGGTACCGTTACCGCTGGTAATTCATCTGGACTAAACGATGGAGCCGCTGCCATGCTCATGGTCTCAGAAAATGGAATAAAGACTCACAACCTAAATCCATTAGCTCGAATTGTGGCTTCGGCTGTTGTGGGAGTAGAGCCACGCATCATGGGCATTGGTCCAGTACAGGCTGCCAATAAAGCATTAGCCAAAGCTGATTTGACCATGGACGATATGGATGTCATCGAATTAAATGAAGCCTTCTCAGCACAAGCATTGGCATGTATCAGAGAATGGGGATTAGTAGATGATGATGCCAGAATAAATCCAAACGGAGGCGCCATTGCATTGGGTCATCCTCTTGGAATGACAGGAACTCGAATATTGCAAACTGCTGCCTTGGAACTTCTGAGAAAGCAGAAAAAATATGCCTTAGTTACAATGTGTGTTGGTGTTGGACAAGGCTATGCCACCATCATTGAGAGGGTTTCATAATGGCTGTCTCAAAAGTAAGTCCTGATGCATCGCAAAAAATTACGGACTACATCAAAAAGGTGGATGGCGAATTTCATGAAATTCTCATTCACTTGCGAAATATACTTACCACACCAGAAATCGGATTAGAAGAAGACTGGAAATGGGGCGCCCCCAATTTCTATAATGCAGGAATGGTCTGTTGGCTGGCATCATTTAAAAAACATGTGGGCATCAATTTTTTCAAAGGTTCTCTCATCACGGATAAGTATAATCTTTTTGAAAAACAATATGAAGATCGGATTAATCGTATGATAAAATATACTTCCCTTTCAGAAGTGGATAAAGAGCAGTTAAAATATTATTTAATTGAAGCGATAGAAGTTAATAAACAGGGCAAAAAACCCACTCTCAAAAAAAATACAGCGGAGTTACCTGAAGATTTTCAAAATGCCCTAAACGATAATCTAAAAGCACAGGAATTTTTTGATAGTCTGGCGCCATCCTACAAAAAGGAATATATACAATGGATAGCAACTGCCAAACAGGAAGCCACACGACTCAAGCGGTTAAACACCAGTATGGAATGGCTCAGCGAAGGCAAAAAGAAATCCTGGAAATATGAGAAATATTAAATGATTTACGAATTCAACGGCTATAAACCGGTAATAAAAAATTCTGCATTTATCCACCCCCAGGCAGCGGTGACAGGTAATGTGATAATTGGAGAAAAAGTATATGTAGGTCCCGGGGCTGCCATTCGTGGCGATTGGGGCGAAATCATCATTGAGGATGGCTGTAATGTACAGGAAAATTGTACCATTCATGTATTCCCAGGAAAATCTGTATTGCTGAAAGAGGGCGCTCATATTGGACATGGAGCAGTTATTCATGGTGGGAAAATCGGTAGTAACACCCTCATTGGAATGAACTCTGTTGTAATGGATGATGCGGAAGTGGGAGATGAATGCATTGTGGGAGCGCTCTGCTTTATTAAAGGAGAAATGAAAATCCCCAATCGGAAATTAGTGGTGGGCAGTCCTGCAATTATTAAAGGTGATATTTCCGATGAAATGATTACCTGGAAGTCAGGCGGAACCAAAATTTATCAGCAGTTGCCTGAGGACTGTTATAACACCCTGCGAGAATGTGAACCATTACGGGAAATTCCTGCTGATCGGCCACCTCAAATAACTAATTTTAAACCATGGAAAGAGACTAAGAAATAATGAATTACCAAAATTATGCAATGGGAAATTGGTTTTCTGGGGATGGAGATGGGTCTCCCCTTTTCAACGCTATTACCGGAGCCGAAATAGGTAGAGCCAGTAGTAAGGGAATAGACTTTTCCCAAATGATGAATTATGCCCGAACAGTGGGTAGTCCAAAATTAAGAAAAATGACTTTTCAACAGAGAGGACTCATGCTGAAAGCTCTTGCTTTGCATTTGCACAGCATCAAGGGAAAGTTTTACGAATTGAGTGCTGCCACAGGCGCCACAAAAATTGATTCATGGATTGATATTGAAGGCGGAATCGGCAATCTTTTTGCCAACGCATCCCTGCGAAAACAATTTCCTGATTTACCCTATTATGTGGATGGCGAGGCTGCTAAACTTTCTAAGGAGGGAACGTTTATTGGTCATCATATTATGGTGCCGAAGGAAGGGGTGGCAATCCATATCAATGCCTTCAATTTTCCAATTTGGGGTATGCTGGAAAAAATTGCTGTAAACCTCATGGCTGGGATGCCAGCCATTGTGAAGCCTGCCACCCTAACGTGTTATTTAACAGAACTCATGGCACGGGAAATTATTGCTTCGGACATATTACCAGATGGAGCTCTTCAGTTAATTTGCGGTTCTGCCAATGGAATTTTAGACCATATCACCTGTGAAGATGTTGTGACTTTTACAGGTTCTGCATCCACGGGACAAATGCTCAAATCCAACCCCAGAATCATTGAAGAAGCTGTACCCTTTAATATGGAAGCCGACTCTTTGAATGCCTCCATTTTAGGGGAAGATGCCACACCGGGAACCGCTGAGTTTGATTTGTTCATTAAAGAAGTGCAAAGAGAAATAACCGTTAAGGCAGGTCAAAAATGTACAGCAGTCCGTAGGGTCATAGTACCAGAAATATTGGTGGATGAGGTCCAATCAGCATTATGCAGTCGCCTGTCCAAAACAATAATTGGGGATCCCTCTGTTGAGGGGGTTCGCATGGGCTCTTTAGCTGGACAACCGCAGGTAAAGGAAGTGACAGAAAAAGTAAATCTGCTGGCAAAATCTCAGGAAATTGTTTTTGGAGATTTAAAACATTTTGAAGTTACTGGTGCCGATAAAAATAAAGGCGCTTTCATTTCGCCCATCTTGTTTTTGAATGACAGTCCTTTTGAAAAAACAGACTGCCACAATATCGAAGCTTTTGGCCCTGTGTCAACAATTCTCCCGTATAAAAATTTGGATGAGGCCATTGAATTATCCCGAATGGGTAAAGGCTCTCTGGTCTGCTCCATTGTAACGGCTGATAATAATATTGCCAAAGAATTCGTTATGGGGGCAGCCTCCATGCATGGCAGAATATTGGTGTTAAACAGTGATTGTGCTAAAGAAAGTACCGGTCATGGCTCCCCTATGCCATTGCTTACACATGGTGGTCCGGGAAGAGCCGGGGGTGGAGAAGAAATGGGTGGCAAGCGGGGCATTATGCATTATCTCCAGCGCACTGCCATTCAAGGGCACCCCACTACTATTACCGCATTGACCGGTCAATATCAATATGGTGGTGAACAAGCGGAATCAAATCCCCATGTTTTCCGCAAACACTTTGAAGAAATTGAAATTGGCGAAACGGTAACAACGGATACTCATTTGGTAACATTGGAAAATATTGAGGATTTTGCTGAGCTTAGCGGCGATAAATTTTATGCCCACATGGATGAACATGCTTTAGAGGGCACCATCTTTACTGAACGAGTGGCACATGGTTATTATATAATGTCTCGAGCAGCAGGTTTGTTTGTGGATCCGCCCAAAGGACCAGTACTGCTAAATTATGGAATTGATGAATGCCGTTTCACCAAACCGGTATATCCGGGAATGACAATAGCCGTTCGCCTAACCGTAAAAGAAAAAGTGAATCAGGAAAAACGATCTGAGGATGATATTGCCAAAGGAATTGTGAAATTTCTGGTTGATGTATATGATGATGAAGGGGAGACCGTTATGTTGGGCACCATTCTAACTATGATTAAAAAGAAAAATCAGGATTAAAATTATGAATCCCTATGTAAAATTAGATGTTGAAAATGGAATTGGAACTATTGAATTTTTCCATCCCCAAAGTAATTCCCTGCCAGGTGAAATTCTTCAAAAACTTGCGGGTACTATTACTGAAGCGGGAATCAATGATGATATTTTGGTGGTGATTCTAAAATCCGGTGGAGATAGAGTTTTTTGTGCAGGAGCATCCTTCGATGAATTAATGGCAATAGAAAATGAAGATCAAGGGAAACAGTTTTTCTCCGGATTTGCCAATGTGATCAATGCTGCCCGGAAATGCCCTAAGTTTATCATTGGGAGAGTCCAAGGGAAAGCAGTCGGCGGCGGTGTGGGCATGGCTTCCGCAACAGATTATTGTTTAGCCACCAAATTTGCATCCGTCAAACTTAGTGAATTGGCCATTGGCATTGGCCCCTTTGTAGTGGGTCCACCCATTGAACGAAAAATTGGATTATCTGCCTTTAGTCAGCTTACCATCAATGCCACTAAATGGCATTCAGCACAATGGGCCAGAGAAAAAGGACTCTTTGCTGAAGTGTATGATTCTGCTGATGAAATGGATAAAGCCATTAAGGAATTGGCTGAAAAATTAGTGTCATCAAATCCTGATTCCATGCGAGAATTAAAACAAGTCATGTGGGAAGGCACTGAAAATTGGGATAGTTTATTGGTTCAGCGAGCCGCCATGAGTGGAAAGCGGGTACTGTCGGAATTTACACGGAAAACCTTAGTAAAGCTTAAAAAAGGGTAAAAATATGACCTCCGCCAACTTTAGTTGGATAGTATCACAATAGTATCATAAATTATGCCAAGAAAAATCAGGCAATTGATACAAGATTTAAAAAGTGCTGGATTTAAAGATAGGGGTGGAAAGGGAAGTCATCGAAATTTTAAACATAAGAATGGAGTAGTTTTAACAATTTCTGGGCAATTAGGATCAGATGCAAAACCATATCAAGAAAAACTGATAAAGAGTAAAATAACAGAATCTAAAAAATGAAAGTTAGTGATAAATATTTAAAAATTGTAGAATGGTCTGAAGAAGACAAATGCTACGTGGGTTCAGTTCCTGGTTGGATAGGTCCATGCTGCCATGGTGGAGATGAAGAAAAAGTATATAAAGAATTATGCAGAATAGTAGATGAATGGGTTGCTATTTATAAAAAAGATAAATCAAAGCTACCTCAGCCAACAAACAAACAATATTCTGGAAAGTTTATATTAAGAACCGGAGAAGAATTACATAAAGCCTTGGCTGTTCGAGCAGTCTCTGAGGGTGATAGTCTGAATAAATATGTTGTAAAGAAATTGAAAACTCTACTTTAATTATAAAAATTTTATCCCTTTCTAAAATTTTCCATGAGTAACTCCATTCCAAAAAAAATTCTCCATCAAGCATATTCCCTTATGTGTACCGCCAAAGCCATGACAGATATTTATGAGGAGAATAAGGAAATTGCTGCAAAATATGTGCATGCCACTTCTCGTGGACATGAAGCCATACAGATTGCATTAGGGATACAGCTTGAAGCACAAGACTGGGTGGCACCCTATTATCGAGATGATGCTCTGCTCCTCAGTATTGGGTTGTCCCCCTATGAACTCATGCTGCAATTACAAGCCAAGAAAGATGACCCTTTTTCCGGAGGGAGGTCATACTATTGCCATCCAAGTCTGCGGCGGGATGACATGCCAAAAATTCCCCATCAATCATCAGCAACTGGCATGCAGGCCATTCCCACCACAGGCGTTGCAATGGGAGTACAATACCTCGAAAAAGAAAAATTAGCCAATGATAAAGCAGTAGTGGTTTGCTCTATGGGAGACGGTTCCATAACAGAAGGAGAAGTGTCCGAGGCATTCCACATGGCTGCATTAAAACAATTCCCCATTCTCTATTTAATTCAGGATAATGGTTGGGATATTTCCGCCAGCGGTGAGGAGATTCGTGCTAATGATATTGTGGATTATGTAAAGGGTTACGGTGGAATTGAAGTTGTAGAGATTGCAGAAAATGATTTTAGTGCATCCTATATGGCTATTCAAAAAGTTATAAAAACAATCCGGAAGGAACGGCGCCCATTTATGGTTCATGCGGATGTGCCCCTTCTGAATCACCATACTTCTGGTGTGCGCATGGAATGGTATCGAGATGATTTGGAAGAGCATCAAAAGAATGATCCACTTCCCATTTTAAAATCTCAACTAGTGGATGCTGGAATTAAAACTGTAGAGATAGAGATAATTGAAAAAGCTGCCGTTAAAACTGTTGGTACTGATTTTAAAAAAGTAATTGATGCTTCAGATCCTGATCCTGAAGAATTATTTGAAAATGTTTTCCACCCTACTGATGTTACGAAAGAAAGAGGTGAGCGCAGTCCAAAAGGCGCATCTCCAACCATCATGGTGGATGGTGCACTATTAGCCATTAAGGAACTTATGGAAGATCACCCTGAATGTTTATTGTATGGGCAGGATGTAGGTAGACGATTGGGGGGTGTTTTTCGAGAAGCGGCAACATTAGCAGAAACCTTTGGTGATAATCGGGTTTTCAATACTCCAATCCAGGAGGCCTTCATTGTAGGCAGTACAGTAGGGATGTCCGCAGCAGGATGCAAACCCATTGTGGAAGTACAGTTTGCCGATTATATCTGGCCCGGGTTGAACCAATTATTCACAGAAGTGAGCCGCTCTTGCTACCTCTCCAGGGGAAAGTGGCCGGTGAGCTGTATCATTCGTGTGCCCATTGGTGCCTATGGAAGTGGCGGCCCTTACCATTCATCATCTATTGAATCGGTATTGGCAAATATTCGTGGAATTAAAATTGTCTATCCATCTAATTCAGCCGATATGAAAGGGCTCATGAAAGCTGCCTATCATGACCCCAATCCGGTGGTGATGCTGGAGCATAAGGGATTATATTGGAGTAAAATTAAAGGTACGGAATCTGCCATTTGTCCGGAGCCTGCTCGGGACTATATTCTCCCATTGGGGAAAGGTAATGTGGTTTTGGAAGCTAAAATTTCACAAATTGAAATGGGTAATTCCCTCACAATTATCACTTATGGAATGGGAGTTTATTGGGCAAAATCCGCAGCTACGAAATTCCCTGGGCAGGTGGAAATTATTGACTTGAGAACTATTTATCCATTAGATGAAATGTTGATTTTTGAATCAGTGAATAGGCACAGTCGCTGTTTGGTAGTATCGGAAGAGCCAAAAGAAAATTCATTTGCACAGGCTTTGGCAGGGCGTATTCAGGAAAATTGCTTCATTAATTTGGATGCACCAGTATCCGTAGTTGGAGCAGAGAATGTTCCGGCAATTCCCTTAAACTCAATTTTAGAAGAGCGGTATTTGCCTGATCCAGAAAAGGTTGCGGTAGTGATAGAAAAATTATTATCATTTTAATTCATTGTGAGTTTTAGAAATATTGTATAGAAAAATCAAGCTAAATAAAATAGATAAAGGAAAATGCTAAAATTAATCACGCAACAATTTAGCCCACCCTTGTTTTAATTAATAATTGGTTGGTGGGTAAAAAAGTCGTTGTTCTGATAAAGCTCAACATGCTTTCCAGCTTGTTGGTTTCGATTCTAAAGCTTTAATTTATACCAATTAATAAATTATAATTAATTACTAACAATTAAATAAATGGCATATATATCAACAGAATGGAAGGGTACCGAATATTTTCCCATACATGATTTTCATCATGTAGAGTATTTTGTAGGCAATGCCAAACAGGCCGTTCATTATTATAGATCTGCTTTTGGCTTTGAACCCCATGCTTATTGTGGTCCTGAAACTGGTGTACGGGATAAGGTATCCTATGTTTTGAAAAAGAATAAACAATATTTTGTTTTTACCACTCCTCTAAGTTCTGACCATCCCGCTTCAGATTGGCTGAAAAAACATGGTGATGGAATTTATGACATTGCTTTCTCGGTGGACTGTGATCAAACCGCCTATGAATCATGTGTATCACGAGGAGCAATAGGAGTTGATAAATCGACATTCACCTCAGATGAAAATGGAGAATATGGTATATCATCAATTCAAACCTATGGTGATACTATTCACTCTTTTATTGAGGATGCTAATTATAATGGACTATGGGCGCCAGGATTTAAAGCATTAAATCTTCCGGACATCTTTTGCCCTGATACGGCCCTCATTACCATCGACCATATTGTGGGAAATGTTGTAGAGGGAAAGATGGATGATTGGCGGGAATTCTATGAAAAGGTGTTTGGTTTTACCACCTTTGTCCGCTTTGATGAAACGGATATTAGTACACAATATTCAGCATTAAAATCCATAGTAGTTCGCTCAAAAAATTGGAAAGTAAAAATGCCTATTAATGAGCCGGCATCAGGTATCAAAAAATCCCAAATTGAAGAGTATCTGGATTTCAATGAAGGCCCGGGAGTACAGCATGTTGCAATCTTATCTGATGATATCATCAAATCTATTACAGCATTACGTGCAAATGGAGTAGATTTTTTAGATGTACCGGAGACTTACTATGATAATCTAGAAAATAGAGTTGGAAAAATTGATGAAGACATGGCCACTCTAAAAAAGTTGAAGATACTGGTGGATCGAGATGAAGAAGGGTATCTCCTACAACTATTTACCAAACCATTAGAAGACCGCCCCACATTATTTATAGAAATAATTCAACGTAAAGGCTCAAGAGGATTTGGTCAGGGGAATTTTCAGGCGTTGTTTGAATCTATTGAGCGCGAACAAGAATTACGAGGCAATTTGTAAGGATGGTTTTTAAATCTTTAATCTTAATTCTTAAATCTTCAATCATTTTATAGATGCCATTTTATCACAAACAGGGAAAACTTCCACCAAAACGGCACACTGTGTTTAAAAAGAAAGACGGCAGTATTTACTATGAAGAATTGGTGAGTCGTGAGGGCTTTTCCAGTATTTTTAGTAATCTCTATCACCTTCAACGCCCAACCAAAATCACAAAAGTAGGCGAGTTTATTAAACAGGAATTAACCAAAGCCGAAAGCAAACACAGAGCTCGGCATATTACGACTGCAAATTTAGACAATTCAGGTGATGCCGTTTCTGCCCGAACCCCATTATTTTTCAATTCTGATGTAACCATTTCAGTTGCCAATGTGACTGAAAATATGGATTATTGCTATCGAAATGGAACCGCCGATGAAGTGCTGTATATTCAGTTCGGAGAGGGCAAACTCATATCAAACTTTGGTGTTCTGCAGATTAAACATGGTGATTATGTAGTAATACCCAGAGGAGTGATTTGGCAAATGAATCCCATGGGTACTGTTCGGATGTTGGTTATAGAGTCAATAGGACCCATTGAAACTCCTACTCGCTACCGCAATCGCTTTGGGCAGTTATTGGAGCATTCTCCATTTTGTGAAAGGGATATTCAAGTGCCAATATTACAGGATCCCATGACCGATGTTAAAGAATGCCTGGTAAAGGTTAAAACCCAAAATGGTATTCAAGAATATACCTATGCCCACCACCCATGCGATGTGGTAGGGTGGGACGGCTATTACTTCCCCTGGAGTATGAGCATTCACGATTTTGAACCCATCGTAGGCAGTATCCATCAACCGCCCCCCGTGCATCAGACTTTCCAGGCAAATGGATTTGTCATCTGCTCATTTGTCCCTCGATTATTTGATTTTCATCCCGATTCAATTCCCGCGCCATATCCCCATTCAAATGTGGATTCTGATGAAGTGATATACTATTCTAAAGGTGATTTCATGAGCCGACAGGGAATTCAAGCAGAGTCTATTACGTTGCACCCCATGGGACTTCCCCACGGACCACAGCCAGGGAAATATGAAAGCTCTATCGGCAAGAAAAAAACAGATGAACTGGCAGTAATGATTGATACTTTTAAACCGTTGCATGTAACAGAGGCAGCCTTGGGGATTGATGATGAAGATTATCCATTGAGTTGGTTGGATTGAGATAAGATTGAAACTCATCAGTTGTTACATTTAAAGGAATAGTTGTTTGATAAAAATGGTAAAAAATTATGAAAACTATAGAAATTTCATTGAATAGACTTTTCACCATCATTATTTTGAGACCCTTCGCAAACTCAGGGTGACAGAATCACACAAGGCTTGTCATTCTGACGAAGGAAGAATCTCGATTTTATTAATTACAATTGATCGGTTTGATGATGGCAACAAAAAATAATAGGTAAGAGAATTATTAATAGGTATTATGATTGAAACTTATCAGTTATAAACAAAATGTAAACACTAAATTTGGTGCTTTTGAAGAGGGAATGATCTATGACCTCCATGCCTTAGATACTCATATTGCCGATAATATGCTGGAATTTCTCCAAGGTGGTGAAGAGCAAATGCAGTTAGTGAAGGCAGCTATAGAAAACGGAAGTCCCACAATATCAGCTGAAGATGTGGAATTAATTTCGCCAGTACCCAATCCGCCAACCGTACGGGATGCCTATGCTTTTCGTCAGCATGTGGCTACTGCACGCCGAAATCGAGGATTGGAAATGATACCAGAGTTTGATGAAATTCCCATCTTTTATTTTACCAATCACCATGCTGTTTTTGGTGAGGGAAATTTTCCTGTAATGAATAGGCATACTGAAAAACTGGACTTTGAATTGGAATGTGCTGCTGTTATTGGAAAAGGTGGGAAAAATATCACTGTCTCCACCGCCGATGAATATATTGTCGGATTTATGGTAATGAATGATTTTTCGGCCAGAAATTTACAAATGCAGGAAATGAAGTTAAATTTAGGTCCGGCAAAAGGCAAAGATTTTGGTTCTACGTTTGGTCCGTGGTTGGTAACGAAGGATGAATTGGAACCGTTAAAACAATCATCTGCTGAGGGTGACCGTTATGATTTAAAGATGAAAGCCTTTGTAAATGAAATTCAGGTTTCCGAAGACACACTGGCTAATATGACCTGGACATTTGCACAGATAATTGAGCGGGTAAGTTATGGAGTAGATATTTTCCCCGGTGATGTGATTGGTTCGGGTACATGTGGAACTGGATGCTTTCTGGAATTAAATGGATCTAAGATAACAGATAATCAATGGCTGAATCCTGGTGACACAGTATCCCTAGAAATTGATGGATTGGGTACCCTTACTAATAAAATTGTGTTGGAAAATGTATAATTCTCCTCTAGAGAGGAGAACTCCTGAACGGAACGTTCGAGAAGAGGTGTGTGGGATTACACACCCCGTCCGACACCCCTATGAGGGGAATACTAAATAGAAAAATGGCTAACTTCAAAGAATACAATCCGAAAGAATTAGAAATTAGAGAACAATACCGATTGCTCATAGGATCTGTAGCACCTCGCCCTATCGGTTTTGCAACCAGTAAAAGTAAGGATGGCATTATCAATCTGGCACCTTTTAGTTTCTATAATGCGTTTAGTGCAAATCCGCCTATCGTGGGAATATCTCCTGCATTCAGCGGTCGTACCGGTGGAGCCAAAAACACTCTCACTAATATTCTTGATACCAAAGAATTCACACTCTCAGTAGTTAGCTTTGATATGGTGGAGCAAATGAATATATGTGCTGCTGAGTACTCACCAGATGTAGATGAATTTGAGAAATCTGGACTTACAAAACTTCCTCCTAAAATGGTATCTACTCCCGGAGTGGCAGAATCTCCCCTAATAATGGAATGCCAATTTACTGAGCATGTGCAATTCAGCGACAAGCCCGCCGGAGGTAATTTATTGTTGGGCGAAGTGGTTTACTTTCATGCAAACGATGAGGCATTTGGAGAGGGTGGTCAAATTGATCCCCATAAAATGGACCAGGTTGCTCGAATGGGAATGAACTGGTACAGTAGAGCAAATAAAGGACTGTTTGAATTGGCTGCCCCAAAACATATTCCCATTGGAGTGGATAATCTGCCAAAAATAGTAAGAAATCATCCCTCATTTACCGGAAAGCTATTGGCTCGTTTGGCTTCCGTAGAAAAAATACCAGAGCAGGATGTCATTGAAGATTTAAGCGAAACCTATTCCCGTTTATCTGATGAAGATATGCTAAAAATTTGTGCTGTGTTGGTTGAAGAAGGCAGAATTTTAGAAGCATGGCAAGTCCTGTATCTAGCTGAAGTTATTTGATGGAGTTTGGTAGTGTTCGAGATAAAAATATTAATTTGGTAAATCAGAATTTATATTCCCATCCTTGGGGGGAATCTGGCAAAGCCGAGGGGTGGGTTTGAATTATTTATCGTTAGTAGAAAGTGCAATTATTTAAATGGTTTGTTGGTCTGCAATATATCGTACACACCCCTTCCGCCAGCTGGCGGACGCCCCTCTCAAGATGGGAATTAATCTGTTTTAATTTATTTTAATAGATTTAAAACCTAATGCAATCCATAATCTGGCAACCAACTGAGGAACAAATTAAATATTCTCAGATGATGGACTATATGCAGTTCGTCAATAAGAAGTATAACCTTTCCCTTAAAAATTATTCCCAATTGTATGATTGGTCTATTGAAAGGGCAGAAGATTTCTGGGGGTCATTCTGTGTATATTCTAAAATAATTCATCACTCTCCCTATTCTCAGGTGGTGGATGACATTACTAAAATGCCCGGTGCCAAATGGTTTGAAGGCTCTACTTTAAACTTTGCGGAAAACCTCCTTCGATATAGGGATAATAAAATTGCCATCCATTTTTATGGAGAAGATGGTAAACAATCAACCTTAACCTATCAAGAATTAAATGATCAAGTTTCCCGGTTAGCTCAGTCCATGCAAAAAATGGGAATAGTAACAAATGATCGAGTGTGTGGATTCATGCCCAATATCCCCGAGACAATTATTGCTATGTTGGCAACCGCCAGTATTGGAGCCATCTGGTCATCCTGTTCTCCTGATTTTGGTATTAAAGGGGTTTTGGATAGGTTTAAGCAAATACAACCCAAACTTATTTTCACTGCAGATGGCTATTGGTATAATGGAAAAATAATTGATTGTCTTTCAAAGGTGAAAAAAATCCTGATGGATTTGCCCAGCATAAAACAGACTATTATTGTGCCATTTATTGGTGGTACAAATACTATTGAAATTCCAAATTCAATTTTGTGGAATGATTTTCTTCACAAAGATTTTGGTGATATAACTTTTGAACCATTACCCTTTGACCATCCCTTGTATATCATGTATTCTTCGGGAACCACAGGGCTGCCTAAGTCCATTGTGCATTCTGCCGGAGGTACACTCATCCAGCATTTGAAAGAGCTGCAATTGCATACCGATCTCCGCCGAGATGACAGAATATTCTACTTCACTACTTGTGGCTGGATGATGTGGAACTGGCTGATATCTTCCTTGGCTGTAGGAGCAACTGTTGTGTTGTACGATGGCAGTCCATTTTTCCCCGATGGCTCAACCCTGTTACAATTGGCAGAGGAATTGGAAATAACTGTTTTTGGTACCAGCGCTAAATATATTTCATCTTTAGAATCTGCAGGAATAAAACCTAAAGATATTTCCACATTTCCAAAATTGCAGACGATCCTTTCTACCGGTTCACCATTGATTGAAGAAAATTTTGATTATGTATATAACCATTGGAAAAAGAATGTTCAATTAGCGTCCATTTCAGGTGGAACGGATATCATTTCCTGCTTTGCTTTGGGTAATCCCATATTGCCAGTGAGGCGGGGTGAACTTCAATGCAGAGGATTGGGAATGAAAGTAGAAGCCTTCAGCGATGAGGGAAATCCTGTAGAAAATGAAAAAGGAGAATTAGTGTGCACCCAGGCTTTTCCTTCAATGCCCATTTATTTTTGGAATGATCCTAATGGTGGGAAATATCAATCTGCTTACTTCGCCAAATATTCTAATATTTGGCATCATGGTGATTTTATAGAAATAAATGATAACGGCGGAATTACCATTTATGGTCGATCAGATACAACTTTAAATCCCGGTGGAGTACGCATTGGTACTGCAGAAATTTATCAAACGGTAGAAAGATTTGTAGAAGTTGAAGATTCTCTGGTGATTGGTCAGCCCTGGGAAAATGATGAAAGGATTATACTTTTTCTAAAGTTGAATGACCAAATTAAGTTGTCAGATGAGTTGAAATTAGAAATAAAAAAAATAATTAGAGAGTCGTGCACTCCTAGACATGTCCCTGCAAAGGTAATTCAAGTGGCAGACATCCCCTATACCATTAATGGAAAGAAAGTAGAATTAGCGGTTAAGCAGATAATTCAAAATCAAGCCGTACAAAATAAGGACTCATTGGCAAATCCAAAATCTTTAAGTTTATATAGAGAGATTGAGGAATTGGCAAATTGATTCCCGGTAAAAAGATAGAAGAGTATTTTTTTATTTGACAGAATATAAAAAAAGAACTTAACTTTTAGTTGTTGTCAAGGCAATTAATAAACAACATTTCTCACAAAAACAAAAATAATTATATAAATACTCAGTAAATTGGAAAAGGAGCGCATATGATCCGAAGAATACTTGCAGTTGTATTAATTTCATTACCAATCTTTATGTTTGGACAAACATCCGGAAAGATCTCAGGTAAAGTTGCCGATGCAGATGGTAATCCCTTACAAGGTGCAAACATTATAGTTGAAGGAACTTCCCTAGGTACCGCAAGTAATCAAGAGGGGGCATTTGTAATATTAGATGTACCAGTAGGTAATTATAGTTTACGATGTGACTATATTGGTTTTAGTGCATTAAAGGTTTCTAATGTTGCTGTGTCCTCCGGCTTAACTACAACTCAGGATTTTGATTTAGAAAAATCTGCTATTGAAGGGGCTGTTGTTGAGGTGAGGGCAGAGAAAAAGCTTGTTGAACCAAGCGCAACCAATTCTGTAAGGTCCATTAGTTCAGAAGATATTCAGAATACTGCATCACGAAGTGTGAGCGGTCTTTTAGATTTGCAGCCTGGAGTAGTAATATTAAATGGTGATTTGCATATTAGAGGCAGCCGTGCAGAAGAAGTAGCATATACCCTTGATGGTGCAGATATTAAAGACCCAATTTCAAGTGGAAGAATGATGTCTGCTATACCAGAAGCGCTATCTGAGCTTATAGTTGAAGCTGGTGGTTACAGTGCAGATGTTGGTGGTGCAAACTCCGGTATTGTAAGACAAACATTAAAAACGGGTGGAAACGAATTGGCGGGAACTGCGCGTATTGAAACAGGTGATTTTGGTCACCAGGATTTTTCTGCTACCCTTGGAGGGCCAGTCGGACCCATTAAATATTTCATGGCAGTAAGTAAAAAACATGAAGATGACTGGAATCCCTCATACTATGAAGGATTTACCACTGATATTGATGGAGATGGAGTTGCGGATTTATTGCCTAGTTATGAATCCGGCGTTACAGCAGATGGAGATTCTGTGCAAATTTCTTTTGACCCAGATAAAGGCATTGCAAGTCGTTGGAGTGATGATCTTGAATTTAATGGAACTGCATTGATTGATTTAGGAAGTTTAAATTTTAGACTTTCTGCATTGGTAGACAATTCAAAGTATATGTCAAATTCAACCCCCATTTATTATATGTTCAATGAGGAACGCTTGCCGGAGCGGTCAATTAATAGAATGGTGCTGGGAGCGCGAGCAAATTATTTATTGAACTCTAATTTTTTAATTAGTGGTGGTGTGAGTTCTGTAAACAGGGAGTATGAATCGTATGATGCACTTTTTGGAAGCCCTGGAAGTTTTGGGGATGCAGTACTTTGGGGTGACTCTACTTCTGTATCAGCTAAGACTGATTCTGTTACTGGATCCAATTGGAAAAGTTCATATCAATCTCCAACTGATTATTATGTAGGTCAGTTTGCATTTAATCGCCCGGGCGATATCACTACTGGCTGGTCTAAATCAGACAGAGAATCATTCACTTTTGATGTGAATGCAAGAATTCAAAGTGGGTCTCATGAATTTAAGGCAGGCTTTGAGCATAAACAATATGAATACCGCACCTACTATCTGAGTACCTCCGCAATCTATAATGTGAATAGAATGATTAGTACAAATGATGCCATAACACGAGAAAGTGCTGTAAGTGGCGATAATGCAGAAATTACTGAAGCCTTAAGTTTATATAATCGAAATGGGAATATTGGTTATAATGATTATGGTGATGAAATTGAAGATGATTGGAATGGACCAAGAACCCCAAGCACAACTTCATTTTATGTTAACGATAAATATGAGAGTGATGATTTAGTTATTAATGCTGGAGTTAGGATTGATCAATTTAACCTTGATGATTGGAAAATGAATAACACGGCAAATCCTGGATGGGATGAAACAGGCCAAACTATTATCCCAGCTGAATTTAGTGAGTCAGATGTAAAAACAGTGATTCAGCCACGCCTAGGAATGGCTTTCCCAGTTTCAGACAGGACAGTTTTCCACCTTCAGTATGGGAAGTATGCGCAAATGCCCGAATTAGATCTGCCTTATGCATCAACTCGGTATATGCATTTAGTTTGGGGTGGACAGAATTATACACCAGACCCAATGGGATTTGATCTTGATCCAATTGAAACAACTCAATATGAAATAGGGCTTAGCTATCAATTCAGCGCTGATGCTGCCATTGATGCTACTGCCTTTGCAAAAAATACTATTGGACAAATTGTGATCAGTAAAAATGATGATACAGATCCAACTGTTGATAATTATCATGGCGCAGATGTTGATGCTTTATATTATGAGAATGGGGATTTTTCAACTGTAAATGGGTTTGAGTTTGCATTTCGTACACGACGAATAAATAGATTGCAAACATCAGCTTCCTACACATGGACAGATGCGAGAGGTGTAAATTCAGATGCAAATTCTGGAGCTGGAAATTTAGTTCAGGAAGCCTTGGCTGCCCCTCCAGCTATGATTATGCCATTGTATTATGAAAATAAACACAGGGGTTCTGTTTCAATGGACTACAGATTTGGAGATGGGGATGGTGGATTGTTATTATCTAATCTTGGAATAAACCTCCAATACAAATTTAATAGCGGTCATCCCTTCACCCTTAGTGATGGTGGTATGGGGCAGCGTTCATCAGATTCAGGTGCACTGCTTGATGATGCTAGGGCAAGGGAACCCCAAGAGCCTATCGGGCAGTCTACTACTCCATGGAATCATTTTGTTAACCTGAAAGTTGATAAAAAGTTGTCCGTTGGCGGTTTTGGTGTAACTTTATTTGCCTATGTGGAAAATTTGCTTGACACAAAAAATGTTATTAATGTTTATTCGCGGTCTGGTAATGCATTTAATGATGGTTTCCTTACAGATCCTGCATTAAGTTCAGAGATTGTCGCTGCTCAAGGCGATTTGTATGTTGATCTTTACGAAAATGTAAACTTGGCAAACCGTCAGCATTATACCACTGATTTTGGTCAGGATTTATATAGTTCACCTCGTACATATAAATTTGGCGCAAGCATAAATTTCTAATAAATTTGAATTTTATTTTCAAAACAAATTATAAAAAAGGAATATCTAATTATGACAAATAAAAACAGTAAATTTATAATTTTAAGTCTAATGACAATTTTTGGGTTGTTGTTTAGTAAAGAAGCTGAACAGGCATTTTCAGATCAGCATATGAATACATTTGGTAGCGGTTCTGCAGAGCTTATGCCTTCGCAGTCTGTAATAAATATTAATAATATGGCTTATTGGATGAAGAAAAGTTCAGCTGGAACAACCTCTGGAAGCCCGAATGGTACCCAGGCAGATTATCCAATTGGAACGGGTGGGCTTATATATGAAGATGGAATGCTATGGGGGGTTAAAGTAACAGATGGTAATCCCCAAAGCCCGCGAGTTGGTGGTACAACATATTATTCAGGATTGAAGGCTGGTCGTGTAGTATATGATGCTTCAGGTGATGTATGTGGCTCTACAGATCCTGCTGATCACCATGTTTGGAGAGTACGGTCTGACTACCTCACTGCTGATTTAACAGCGGATGCTGCTAATTTTGGTGCTTCGGTAGAGGACGTATATGCTCAGTATGATTATGATTGGAATAATTGGCCTGTCAGTTGGGGTGCTCCTTATGAAGATGTGGATGCGGATGGTTCGTATGATCCTGCTGTAGATATCCCAGGATATCCTGGAGCAAATCAAACATTATGGGTAGTTGCTAATGATGTCCCTGAAATAGTAGATGCAGCCTGTACAGTTTCTGATACCTCTAATACCGCACCCAATGTTTATGGTGCTGATCCTGTTGGAATTGAATTACAGGTAACCATGTGGGCCTATAAATTTGGAGCCAGCGACCCACTCGGCAATATGATATTTAAAAAAGCCAATATGAAATATACAGGACTACCAGCAGGATATGGTGAATCTGAATCTCCAATTGATGGTTCTTGCTCCGATGCTCAATATCTTGACCAAGCTACTTGTGAAGGTGCTGATCCTGTAGGAACATGGGATGGAGATATGATAAATGGTTTTGACCCAACAATTGCAAAACTTGATACTGTTTATTTTACACAATGGTCTGACCCAGATCTAGGTACCTATACAGATGACTATGTTGGCTGTGATACCACTTTGTCTTTTGGATATGTTTATAATGGAAATGCGGTGGATGGAGTGTTTAATGGAATATATCAATTACCGGTGCCAGCGGGTGGATATGATTTTCTACAGGGACCTGAAGTAGATGGTGAGTATCTTCCTATGACATCCTTTACTTATTTTGGCGCAGGTTCATCTATAAGTGACCCCGACCTTTCAGATTATGAAGGTACTGGCCAGTTCTTTAATTTAATGGAAGGTTATCTGCCGCGTCCTGCATACCCAGTTCAAACACCTTGGACGGATTTGAGTACGGGAGAAGTGACAAACTTTGTTCTATCAGGAGATCCTGTAGCTGGTACTGGTTGGATAGATGGTGTGCAATTGCCTCCAGGAGACAGACGACTAGTTATGGCAAGCGGGCCATTTGAAATGGCATTGGGTGAATCTCAAGATGTTGTGCTTGCCTTAGTAGGAGGAATGGGATCTGATAATATTTCTTCTGTAAGTGTAGCAAAATTTCATGACACATATGCACAATATGCATATGATAATGGATTTTCCTTACCATCAGCTCCTAGTTCTCCAGTAGTACAGGCTACAGAATTGGACGGTGAGATAATATTAGATTGGGGCTTTAACCAAGTAGCAGTGGCTTTAACTGAAGAGACGGTTAGCCAAGGGTTTGCATTTGAGGGATATAATGTTTATCAATTACCCTCTGCGGGGTCTCCATTGTCAGAAGGAGAAAAAATAGCCACATATGACTTGATAAATGTAATTCAGACAATATTTGACCCAGGTGTTGATGATCAATCTGGATTTATTATAGATCAAGCTAAACAGTCAGGAACAAATTCTGGAGTTTATAGATATTATCAAACGGATTATGATGAATTGCGTAATCGAGATATGTCAAATGGAATTACATATCACTATGCCGTAACTGCATATAGCTATTTAGCTGATAATGAAGGAAGTCCATTTAAAACATTGGAATCTTCTCCAACTATTGTATCAGTCACACCTCATTCTGCAAATCCAGGTTTTACATGGGGCTCTGAAGGTGGAAGTGATATTGAAACAACCCATACGGGTACAGCTGGTGGTTCGGTTAGTGTTTCTGTTGTGAATCCCAGCGATTTAACTGGTGATGATTATGCGGTTACATTTGATATTCAACATTATTACCGGGATTTAGCGGGCCTTTGGCAGATGACAAATTTTTCTGATTCAGTTGGTAGATTCCTTGGCAGGTCAGATTGCTCAGCTTCGACCATTACTGGTGCAGCACTTGCATCCGCAACAGTTGGCACATATGATTTAAACTTTACATTTGATATGAGTTGTGGTGATAATTGGGTTGATGGTTTAGTGATAGACTTACCGGATGGCCTCACAGTAAATTCTTGGGATGCAATTGCAGGATGTGATTATGGTTCGGGTGCTGGACAAAATTGTGTAAATATGGATGGAGCGCTTGATGCAGCGACAAATACAATAACTTGGGGGGATGATGCGAGGTCAGAATTTGGAGCAATTCAAGGAGGTCAAGTTTTATCAGTGAATTGTCAACCTTCTGATTTTCCAATTTCAGTAAGTTATACAGTATATGATGATGGATATGATGGTACAATTGTAGATGCAACAGGAACACTTAGTATTACTGAATTAGGTTATGATTTCAAATCCATCAAACATTGGAATTTGGTAAATACCACAACTAGTACTGCTGTATTGGAAGATCAATTTATTATGAATGGTGTTACTCTGGAAAATATAGTTGATGGTATTTATGACGAAGGTGGTATTATACTTGGTGTAGGTGCAAACTCTATTGTTGATGGTCTTCAAGTTGATGCTAATGTTGGTTATGATGCTCCTGCCAATTATGAATCCATTTCTGATGGTGGAGTTTTTTATGGTACTGCTTCATATACAATTGGTTCTTATGCTGATTATGGATGGGCAGCATCTGCAAAATCATCTGATGCTTATGGTGATGGACATACCACTGTAGATTATTTACAGCGCGATGTAAAAGTAGTTTGGGATGGTGTTTATGGTGATCCAGATGCAAATGGGTTTGTTTCTGTAGTCTCTGGTGGTTCACAAGCCTGGCTTTATGCAGCAAGAGATGGAGATCTGGCGACTCATCCTTCTCCAGAAAATCCAGGAACAGGTGATGAATTTTTAATAACAGTACCATTTAAAGTATATGATATGGAACCAGAGGGAGGAGGTGATCCAGTTCAAATCAGTATAATATTAAATGATCGAATACAAGCTGCCGATACAGGGTATGATGGCTGTTATGACGGAGATGCTGATGGTCCTCCTGCCTATTATGCATTT
>JACNLQ010000051.1 GCA_014381415.1 Fidelibacterota bacterium | reverse complement strand
GCTTAAGGCGTTGATGACACCAATGGTAATGACTATAAATAAGTAGGTCATTTCCTTAATGGGAATAGGATCCGTTCTGTAACGTAAAATAGCAAATACTGCAAATAGTCCAAATGCAAAACCCAAATTAATGGTAATGTTGCCTAATAGATACGCAAAAAAGAAAATGAGGGAATTGAACATAAAATAAGTGAATACAAAATCTAAATTATTGGCACGATTTCGGTGATATATCAGTTTTATAATGATAAAAGCAATTGATAGATTAAATCCAAAACGGATCATTAAATTTGTAAATTCTGATGAAAAGTCCATTATTTCCCTTAAATTATGCTTGAGTGAGAATTTTATTAATTTGTAATAATTTGGGTTTAAATCTATTGTATTTAATTTCATTATTCACATGCAACATACCCATACAATATTTGCTAAATCTCATTTCTGGAATTTTTAAATCACGTAAAATCTGAATAAATTGAGATTTTGGATTGTATTTCTTTTGCTTTATTTCTGATATCACCAGTTTATCAAATATTTTACTACTGCTTCCATTATTAGCCGAAAGATTGGAATCTATAGTGAGGCGTTCATTAAAACTGTTATCTGCCAGAGTAATGCGGGAAAATTGGATGTTTAATTTAGGGGAAAGTCCATTTGGTTGAAGGCCAATTATTTCAAAGATCAGATTTTTCTCCTGTTTGCCTAGATAATCATTAATTTCATCCACCATCAGCCTCTTTTTCACTGTTCGATTTTTATTGTTTTTGATTTTAATTTCAAAAAATGTATTACTGTTACTGCTGTATTTTCTAAATCTGACTTTAAACCGGTTTCTGTTTTCATTGTGGTGCTGATTATAAAATAGAAATTTATCCGTATCAAAATAAGTTGTGTCATATGTGAAAACTAATTTATTTCTTATCTCTAATATTCTGTAGAATGGTTTTATCCTTGCAAGGATTATTGGTAATTGGGTCTGGTTAAATACAAATTTGGTATCTTGTCGGTTAAGCAACCTAACTTTATCCAATTCATTCAACGAAAGTGTCTGATGGTCAATTAATAAATTTTGAAGTGAGAATATTTTGTTATTATTCATCGGGAGCATTATAGTTAATCTCATTGATCACTATACCGGATGCAATACTTGCAGAATTGTTTACGGTGTAAACTGTATTTATCGTTCCTGGGGTACCACCGTTCTTATCAGAAGCAGCCCAATTTTCGCCCAACCCATTATCAAGAGCTGGATGAATGAGTTCAAGAGTGGGTCCATTACCGTCGGGTTCTAATGGCCAAGGTTCAGAATCGTCATAATCTACCACGTCAACAATATTTCCGTCAACATCAAAAAGTCTTACCAATTCTCCGCCACCATTTAACCCAAAAGCAAATTCACCTATAAAATTACTAACATTGGGAAAATTGTTATTAAATGCAAGGGAATCTTCACATAATACCAGATACTCACCCGCATCCAAAACCTGATTTTCCGGAATGTCAAATTTATGTTCATTATTCCCATCTTTGAAACTCCATGAACCAATGGCAATTGGTTTATCAGTAGGATTAAACAGTTCTACCCAATCCGCAGGATTAATATATTCCAACTCTTCAGAATTATCTGAAAGGGAATCTTTGCAACTCATAAATAATACACTAATAAATAATATAAAGTTAGTCTTGTTGAAGCAGACACACGATAATATTTTCTTCATCATTCTTGAATAATTCTTACTTGATTTTCATGCAAAATAATTGCATTTAAATTACGCTTTCTAATAAGATAATCCATATTTAAAAAGTGATTAAAGTAAGTAAATTTCTTTGATGAGAATGTAGATTTTGATTAATCGATAATACTTTTCAATAACAATCTCCTGCCAATATACAATTAGTGAGAGTTACAATATCCAATACATTATATCCACCGTCAGCGTTTAGGTCTCCCGCACAGCCATATTCAATATTAACACAGTTGCCTTCGAGTACGCAGTTTGCCAAGGTTACAATATCCAATACATTCCAGCCCCCATCGCCATTTAAATCACCCAATATACAAGATTCAAAACAGGCTGCATTTGATTCACCTGGTGTGGGCATTGTATAGCAGCCAATACCATCAACATTAAAACTTTGTGATAACTCCACTCCATCGTCGGTTACCATAGAACTGTCTATTGTAATAGTTAGCATATTCCCTTCTGAATCGGCAAAAACAACTAAATCACCATCTATACTGAGACCAGAATTAAAACTGTTTTCTGCATTTTCATAGCCAAACCAAAATTCTCCTGGAGTTAAAATCACATTACCAAAAGTAAAATCTTCCAAATCTTCTGAATCATCTAATTGAAATCCTGCTAAGGTGCAATCTTCTAAACCACCATTTACTATTTCTATGTAATCATCAGGGTCACCAGCATTGGCAGCTTCACTTACATATACATCTCCCAATATACATGAAATGGTGGAATACTGACAGCTTCCATCATCTATATTGGCATCAGCATTATAATTAATTGCCTCCATATCTGTACAGCCAGAGATAAAAGTAAAACAATCCATATTTGCTTGACCTGGCGTAGGGATGGTATAACAACCAATTCCATTTGATGTAAAACTCTGGGATAATTCTAATCCATCAATTATTTCAATGGCTACTTCAAGATTAACGGTGAGCAAATTATCTGCTGCATCTGCAAATACAATGATATCACCACTCCCTGCAAGTCCAGAATTAAAACTTCCTTCTGCATCTTCATAGCCCAGCCAATAGCCACCGGGAGCCAAAACAACATTTCCAAAGGTAAAATCTTCAAGCAATTCTGAATCGTCTAATTGAAATCCTGCCAAAGAGCATTCGTTAGTACCATTGTTCACAATTTCTATATAATCACCCGGGTCACCTTTATTGGCGCCCTCACTCACATACACATCGCCCAGAATACATGGAATTTGAGTAAAAGTTATATTTATTAGAGTAAAACTAATAATTAATCCAATATAGTTTTTCATTTCACTAAATAAAAAAATTAATTGACATACAATCCTCTAACTTAATATGAGGTTAACCAATGATATAATATCTAAAATATCGATGATTCCATCTAAATTAATATCACTGGCATATAGCTCGCAGGTGGTATAATCATCTTCGAGAACTATAATGATTCCCACCATTAAAATCACATCTAATACATCTATTGCACCATCCCCATTAATATCACCCAGGATATCTCCACAACTCTCGCTAGAATTCACACCTCCAGGTGACCCAAATCCTACAGATGCAATCCAGTTTTCAGCTGCTGAATTATCGAGAAACGGGCTAATTAATTCAAGTGTCGAGCCGCCGCCGTCTGCTTCTGCTGGCCAGGGGTCGGCATCATCATATATCACAGAATCAACTAAATTTCCATTTGAATCATATAATCTGATCAACTCTCCGCCGGCACTTAAGCCAAAATCAAAATCCCCTATAAAATTGGTTACGGAAGGAAAAAGAGCTGTAAAAGAATAGCTGTCCTTGCATAAAAGAATATATTCACCCGGATTGAGTATAGTGTTTTCAGGAATGGTGAAATTATGGTCATTAGCCTCATCTTTAAAAACCCAATTCCCAATATCAATATTTTCATTTGTGGGATTATATAATTCAATCCAATCATCAGGGTCAAAATCGTTTGACGAATTATAATTAATTTCGTTAATCACTATATTTGTGGCAACATAGGGTGAAAAAACGGCTTTAATATTATCCCCCTGGGATAGCATTAATGATATTTCAGATGAATTGAAATCAAGTACCATATGGTTATCAATTTCCCAATGGTCAAATCCATTATTTCCAATTGCCTCAACCTGCATTTCAGTTCCCCCATGATACAACCCTGTCCATGGATAATCTCCATTGTCAATTATAATTGAGTTAAATTTTATTTGTCCAATATTTTCGGGTACCACTTCTAATTTTATTTCATACGGACCATCTAATTCATAACAAGAGTTTAATCCTTCTGGAAAATATTCAATTCTATCGTGAATAAAATTCTTAATTTTCTGAACATTCCCTCTCCACTCATTCATATTTCCTCCCCACCTATTAATGTGTTGAGGCATATCCGGTGCAATAGAATTTTCTATACTTTCTAATAAATCAATCATGTCATCTTCCAGAAAAGTAGTATTAAGGAGATCCATATAGCGTGCAATATAGTATTGAGTGAACTCATCATTTTCAAGCAGTTTATTAAGCAAATCAATATGCTGCTCAGGATCAAGGTAAATATCTTCAGGATAACATGGATCTGCATCTGGTTCTTCGTTAGGTACATCGGTATAATTTATGTAGTGATTAAAGGTGGCATCCTCATCCCAAAGTACATATCCCCATTTTGTATGGGTACCATCCGGATTGAGTCCCCTCCACCAGGAGGTATTCCAATTAATCCAATCAGTACAAACAACGAATGAATTTATTAATATATAATCTACCAAACTTGTAACATCAATTGCATCTGCTACAAATTGGTAATTTTCTTGAATTGCTAAATTATGGCTTAAAGCATAGCTGTGTATTTCATTCCAATCGGTAAATGCTTGACTTCCACCATATTGAGCCCATGTGTTACCCCAGTTCATGAGATATTGGACATTGTATTTATCTTGTCCATAATAATAATTGGTATAATCTGCATCACTCACTTTTTCACGGATTGAATAAATTCCCCAAAATTGTCCATTGGCATATACCACACAACGCTCACCTTTACGCATATCAACATTGAGGTTATTTTTATTGGCTAACTTTTGAATAAATATGTCTCGCATATGGGCACTGGAATCTATCCCGGGATAGTTATCATCCCCAGAAGCCCTTATTATTATTCTCTGGAATTCATCTCTGTCTGAGAGACTTAATAATTTTTCATGGATAGCATCGTGATAACCCATTTCATCACGAGCAATATAATCAAAACTCCGCTGAGGGAAGACCCAGGAATCCTGACCATGTTTGTTATATTCCCCATAACCAAAATCTTTTCTTTCGCCCTCTACATTAAAATATTCAATGCTGCCATGTGGTCTTAATGATTGATTGCCATTGAGCAAAGTGGTTAACTGGTTAGCTGAAGTGGATAAAATCGGTAGAGAATGATCTTCATCGATAAAATAAGTATTAAATGTAACAAAACTCGGCAATATATCAGGGTCGGTTGTATAAACAATAGCTTTTATTACCATTGTATTTGAAATAGTAATTGGATCTGAATATAAATTTGAGCCAAAAAATGGTACATTCCCATTGGTTGTGTACCGTATGGTGGAATTTGGTTGATTGGTAGTAATTTCTAAATCTATTGAACCATTATAAAATCCTGCCTCATAATTCATAGTGGCTGCATCTGCATAGGATATATAATTAGTTTCTGAATTTTCTGCTCCTTTTGTAGGATGAATAAAGATTTTCCAAAGCTCAGTATCGACCATATCTCTACCCATTGAGTGATCTAATTGGGTTTTCCGCATTTCAATATCATTTATAATATTTCCATCCGGGTCAGAAAATACAACATGCTCAGGATTATTTTTTGTCTGTTTTAATTTGAAATTTGTGTGAAAATTGCTCCCTGAACTCTCATCCCGCCCAGAACACCAGAATGTAAGATATCCATTGGCAGAAATAATGGTTCCCCCTGGAATTATCCATTTGGTGGGATTATCTTCTTTGTCACTTAAAAAATATCCACTGATATCCATATCCGTTTCACTCGTATTATAAAGTTCAATCCAATCTTCTTCCAAATTGTAATTATCCGTATATTCATATAAATTTGAAGCAGAATATTCATTTACCACCACTTGACCAATTAGGGGTGTTAATATAAGTAATGCTAAAATTTGGTAGATTTTTTTCATGTAATTATCCTTAATAAATAATTGTTAGTATTAAAATTGTAATTCTTCTTGAG
>JACNLQ010000035.1 GCA_014381415.1 Fidelibacterota bacterium | reverse complement strand
ATTATGTATACTAAAACTATAATTCAACATAGATTTATCTATGGTGGATTGATAATTATAATGACTAAAATAGACCAACCCTCTTGTTAATTTCTTCTGACCTTTAATAGCAGAATTTAATTGGAAAACATTAAGCGAATCATCAAATTGAATTAATCCAATATGGGTATTATTAGTGAATTGGATAAAGCTACCGGAATCAGTGGGTGAAGTAACATATTGAAAGGGGTGGAGCCAATTTTCTGAATTGAATTGACCGCTGGCGAAACTAAGAAAAAACAGATTTATTCCTATATAAACAAAAGGGGAAGGTTTCCCTTCCCCTTTGTCAAAAATAACAGTCAATTTGTTAAAAATCACTGCCACCTTCTAATAATTCTTCACAATCTTCCGGGTCCAACTCGGTCATTTCATCGAAAAACTTTTCAACAGTCATATTAGGGAAGAGTCCGCCAAGAGTTAAATCCCAGTCTGATTTCCATTCTGCACAAGTTGTAGCATCAAAAGTTAATTGAGGGCAACCGAAATTAGTAACTTCATAATTTCCTGTATAATCATCGTATTCTTCATATTCACATATAGAATCCACAATTGTATAATCAGGAATTATATTTTTCAAATTTTCAGGAGGAGTGGTCATAAAACCTTTTAAATCAATTATTAATTCAATTTCATTGGAGACACATTCTTCTTCACCATAGTAATAATAGTACCCATCACAATCCTCCAAATCAATTGTAACTGTATATTCCTCATTTAATACTTTTCTGGCTTCCTCAAGAGCTTCACTCACTTCCTGATCAAATTCCACCGCGGCACCAGTAACATCTTCCAAAAGTATTATATCATGAGTCACATCAGTATCCGATTTTAAATAGTTCCAGGCGGACTCTACAGAATCTAACATACTGTTTAGTTCAGTATGGGCACTGGCAAGAGATGACTCTTTCCCCTCACGAATGGTGAGTAAATCTGAATCCTGTGCAAGCCATTGCCAACTGTAATTTTCTTCAGGTCCGGTAATTAAATCATAATATGGCACATTAATATCATAAGTTATTATTGAATATATAATAGCACTAGCCTGATGTAAAAAAGCCTTCATGAGATAAATTTCTGTATCATCCAAGGTAATAGGATCCTGATCTTCATCTCCCATCATTTTCCCCGTAATGGTGAATACAAAATCTTTCCCAACTGCATTATCTAAATATGAAGTGGCATTTGTAAACCGTTCAAGAAATACATTTTCAAGTAAATCCTGAATTGAACTGATTTCGGGGCATTCATTATCATTTCTATGGAGAATATATTCTGGTGAAGTTACTATTGGCAGAAAATTCAACACCCGTTCAACTTCAAAAGAGAAAAATAGTTTGCCTGATTGAGGTACTCCCAATTTAAACTCACTATTTAAGGATATTTTTCTTCCCATTTCTTCATCTTCAAACATAGTACTAAAGCAATTTGCCCAATCATTTAAAGTCTCCACCAGCAGTTCATCTTGACTTGCCATAGCAACTTCCATAAATGCAAGACCAAAATTAGCCCCCGGATTTGTAGGATCTAAAGCTACAGCTTCTTTGTATTTTTGATTGGAATTTGACATATCCAATTTATTCTTGATTTCTGTTCCTGGTGTGTCATAGGCATCTTCAGAAATTTCTTCTTCTGTTAGCCCTCTCAAATCATCAAATACAATTTCATTGGCTTCGGTTACCAATGTATTTGCAGCTTCAACATCCACTTCAGTCGTTTCATCCTCATTTAATATTGAATCCAAATCTTCACAATTAGGAAGTAACATAATTAATATTACGACAGTAAGTAGTCTGAACGATTTATACATTTTAATCTCCTTATTATTTTGATTGATTAAGCGTTAACTTAAGGTATATAATATTAATCATAGAAGAAGAAAATTAAATTCTGCAAATTACCCAATGAGCCTACTTTCACATTTAGCATATGACATACTTACCATCCTCGGTCCCACTGCCACAGGGAAAACTCAACTTGCTGTTCAATTAGCAGATAATTTGGGGGGAGAGATCATTTCTGCTGACTCACGACAGGTTTACCGGGGGATGGACATTGGTACCGGTAAAGATTTGGGAGAATATAATTCGAATGGAAATTCAATCCCCTACCATCTCATAGATATTGTTAACCCAACCGACGAATATAATGTGGCTAAATTCCAGAAAGATTTTCAGCGGGTCTCTACAGACATTAGGGAACGGGGGAATCTCCCCATTCTCTGTGGAGGTACGGGGTTTTATATTAAAGCAGTACTTATGGATTTTCAAATTCCAAAAGCTGAACCAAATAAACACTTGAGGGAAAGGCTGGAATCCTGGAGCCTTAATGACTTGGTTAGCAAACTTGAATCCATATCACCGGGAGCATCGGAAAACACTCCAACCGATACAAAACGAAGGGTGATCAGGGCCATAGAGATAGAATTGGGAAATGCTGATTGCGGATTGCGGATTGCGGATTCCCGATCCCCGATCCCCGATCCCCGATCCCCGATCCTCGATCTCCGAAATTGCCTTGTTTTAGGTATTGATTACCCCCGTAAAGTAATAAGGGAACGAATAACCGCCCGGCTTCATGACAGACTTGAAAAGGGTATGATTGAAGAGGTAGAACTTCTCCTGAAAAATGGTGTCACCCATGCAAAAATGGATAGCTTTGGATTGGAATACCGTTATATAAACCAATATTTATTAGGAGAATTATCTCGAGATGTAATGGTAGAAAAGCTAAATACTGCAATCCATCGTTTTGCAAAGAAACAGATGACATTCTTCCGGAATATGGAAAAAAATGGTATAAAAATTCATTGGATTCCTGAGGGTGATTTTGAGATAGCTTTAGGGGTTATTTCAAAAGGATGACATCTTTTCACCATTTATATTCATAGAAAGATGTCATCCTTTACAAGATTTCAATCCTACCTAAAAAAACGGGGAATTTCGGGTCCGTGGCGAATTGAACCTCTTATAAACCGTACGTTTAAACAGACAATCGTTATTCCAGCTTATGAGGAATTAGAATTCCTTCCCAAAACTCTTGAGAGTATCAATAAAAATAAGCCCGAATTATTAGAACAATCGCTGGTAGTTGTGGTAGTTAATAATGCTACTCACGCACCTCAATCTGTAAAAGAAAATAACCAATTAACCCTACAAAATCTTAATGAGAATATTTATCAATTTACACTGGCGGTAATTGATGCTGCCTCTTCGGGACTTGAACTGCCTTTAAAACATGCAGGAGTTGGATTGGCTCGGAAAATTGGCATAGATTTAGCTCTTCCCCATTTGACTTCACCTTATAGCCTCATTTTCTGCACTGATGCTGATACAAAGGTTGGTACTGATTATCTTTCAAAAGTGTTGCAGTATTTTGAATCTCTTGATGTGCAAGCTGCTGTAGTTGGCTTTCACCACCAAAGGTCAAATAATTCAGTATTAGACGCAACAATTAGGCAGTATGAAAAATTTCTACTCTCTACAGCTCAAAAAATGAAAGATGCAGGTTCTCCCTATGGTTATGTGGCAATGGGATCAACCATAGTCTGTACCGCCGAAGTATATTGTGCAGTGGGAGGTATGCCCCGGAAAAAAGCCACTGAGGACTTTTACTTTCTCCAGGAATTAAGTAAATATTGTGGGGTGCAAACAATTCCAGAAACATTGGTGTTTCCTTCCTCACGCCCAATTTCAAGAGTGTACCTTGGCACCGGATACCGAATGGAACAAATGCAGAAGGGATTTGATATTGCAAACCTATATTATTCTGATGATGCCTTTTTGAATTTATCTAAATGGCTTCAACTTGGAAGCCATGCATTTGGGATTAACCTCCACGACATTTTAAAACAGCTTACTGACATCCATCCCAATTTAGTTGAATTTCTTGAATCTGAGGGGATTGGTGTTGTTTGGAGTAAAATTCAATATAATGCACCCTCAGATACTCACTTCATAAAACAATTCCACCGCTGGTTTGACGGACTGAAAACAATTCGCTTTTTGAAAAGTTTTTCATCATAAATACCTATGTATTGGCATTACACCCATATCCCAGTCACAAGTTCCTAGAACCCAGAACCCAGTTTCGTAAACACTTTTTTTATACCTAAGATTGTTTGTAACCTTTAAATACCGTAATTCAATGGATAAATTAATAAATGAATAAAATTACTTATTTAGATGGTGCTCGGTTACATCGGGCTATGGTTGCAGGGGTAAACAATGTACTATCAAGACAGGATTACCTGAATAAAATCAATGTCTTCCCGGTTCCTGATGGAGATACCGGAACCAATATGGCATTTACATTAAACTCCATTCTGGATTCCACCTCCAATAAGGTTCATACCCGAGCAGATGATATGCTGGCACTCATCGCTGATGCAGCATTGGATGGTGCCAGGGGAAATTCTGGCGTAATATTAGCGCAATTTTTTCAAGGGCTTAGTGATGGTGCTGCTGGCGTGGAAAAAATGACACCCAAGTCCTTTGCAAAAGCTGTAAAATTCGGAGCAGAATATGCACGGGATGCATTAGCAGAGCCCCAGGAAGGTACCATTCTTACAGTACTCACTGATTTTTCAAACCGTCTCATTGAATTGATTCAGTCCCAAAATCATGATTTTGAACATTTCCTGGAATTGGGAATTAATGAAGCCGAAAAATCACTTGAAAATACTCCTAATCTATTGGCTGTATTAAAAAAAGCCGGGGTGGTGGATGCAGGTGCTCAGGGCTTTGTTGATTTTCTACACGGTATTTTCAGCTTTATAAAAACTGGCAATTTAAAAGGATTCAAAACAGATCTGGCAAGCAAAGTAGTAAATGTAGATTTAAATAATATTGATACCGATTTTGAGAATTCTGAATACAGGTATTGTACCGAATGTATTATAAAAGGCGACAAAATAATCCATAAAGAATTAAGGGAATCTCTCCTCATAAATGGAAATAGTTTGGTAATTGCAGGAAGTAAGAAAAAGGCAAAAGTACATATCCATGTAAATGAACCTGGAGTTGTGTTTAAAATTTGTTCTGAATTCGGCTCAGTAACAGGTGAAAAAGCCGACGATATGTGGCAGCAGCAAGAAGCAGCGCAGGGCCATAAAACTAAAGGGGTTGCTATAGTAACTGACTCCGGTGCGGATATTCCCGATGAAATTGACTTGGATATTTTTGTGGTTCCTGTTCGGTATAATTTTGGGGATGTGGGGTATGTAGATAAGGTATCCCAAACCCCAGAAGAATTTTTTAAAGAACTGGAAACCAATCCAAACCATCCTCAAACATCACAGCCAACTCCTGGTGATTTTAGAAGACAATACCAATATTTAAAATCTCATTATGATTCTATAATTTCTATTCATATACCACATGAATTGAGTGGTACCTACCAATCTGCATTAAATGCTGCAAAACGGGTTGATAATAAAAATATTACTGTCTTAGATGGATTTTCGGCTTCAGCCGGACTTGGATTAATTGTGATGAAGGCAGCTTCTCTGGCAAAAGAGGGAAAAAGTCTGGAAAATATTAATGCTTTATTGCCTGAAATTATTTCCTCCTCAAAAGTATATCTTGCAATTAAAAATTTGAAATATGTAGTGAGAGGGGGCAGATTACCCGGATGGGTAAAAACTGTAGCTGATTTTCTCAATATCCGTCCTGTATTAGCAACAAAAGATAATGGAACTTTGGGTGCTGCAGGAGTTTTATTGGGAACGAAAAATCTACCTGAAAAATTAGGTAATTTCGTTTTAGCAAAAATGGATAAAGACACATCTTATACTGTAATTGTTGGTCATAGCAATACATTAGAAGATGGTGAGAAACTGCTGGAATTGATTCAGCAGGGGCACAATAAAATTCAGAATATCTATTTAATTGACATTGGCTGTGCATTGGGTGTCCATGCGGGTCCCGGTAGCCTTGTGACGGCCATCCAGCCTGTCAGCTAATTATTTTATGGAAATCCTCATAAAATTAGCGCTAAGCTATTTAATTGGTTCAACTTCTGGAAGTATCCTATTGGGAAAATTAAAAGGAGTGGATATTCGAAAAATGGGAAGCGGTAATGCCGGAGGAACAAATGCCTTCCGGACTCAGGGAGCAACTTTTGCAGTAGGAGTTTTGTTTATTGATATAATGAAAGGATTTATTTCAGCAAAATTTATATCTGCTATGAACCTTCCTATTTTTTCCAGTTCAGCAGTTGATCCTAATATTCTTATCATATTTTGCGGGGTTGCTGCCGTCCTGGGGCATGTATATCCAGTTTACCATGGATTTAGAGGTGGGAAAGGTGGTGGTGCTGCAATTGGGATGGTTTTTGCTATTTCATGGCCATCAATTACTCTTGCCATACTGTTATGGCTGGTTATTCTATTATTAACTGGCTATGTAGGATTAGGAACAATGCTTGGAAGTGTTTCTGTTATTTACTTTGCACACTATTTTAGGGATACTATTAATAATCCCTATTTCATACCTTTTACCATTTTCTTATGCTTTTTTATAATTTACACCCATAGAAGTAATATCAAAAGAATGCTTGATGGGACGGAAAACCGATTTGAGAAAGCTATGATATTTCGAAAGAAAAGTTAATTACTATCCGAAAGATGTATAAACCACTGCCCGTAAGGATTAAAGCCAAAGTCTATCCCAATTACCCCAGCACCTGAAGCAAAGAACCGGAATCCAATTCCAAACCCAATAAGCATTTCTTGTAGTTTGAATGAGGTTATGTTATCTGCACTAATTCCAAAGTCAGAAAAGTACACCATATCGATTCCCAATTCTACACCACTAAAATCCTTCTTTTCAAAAAGAGTATGCTGTAATTGAAATGATTGGTAGATAATATTAAAGCCTTCAATTAAGTGAGATATTTCTGTGGCATTACTATCTGGTAGTGGTGAATAACCTCTCACGTAATCTTCACCACCTAAGTACAAATATTCAAAAATTGGAAGAACTTTAGAATATTGGAGGTATAATTTCGAATTAGCTGAAAATACGGGGTTCAAATATTTTTCAGAAAGTTGGTAATATTTTGAATACCCTAATTGAAAACGATAATAATTTTCAGAATTACCCATTGAAATTTTTGGTTTAAAGTAAAAACTAAATTTTTCCCCGGATGTAGGGTCCAGATAAATATCCCTCTCATCAAATGTATAGCCAAATTCTCCTCGAATATATCCATAGTCTGTAAGTATATCGTTGGGTTTATAATTCATGTGTGAGTTATTAATCCCAGTGGTGTCGATTGATGCAGCCTCCAATCCTAATAGAAAATTGAATTTGTGGACTTTATTTATATAAAATCCCGTTCCAATATTAACCCCTCTTTCCTTATAATGATATGAGTACACAGAATTTTTTGTATTAAGCTTGTAAACATTACCCAATAATGAAACATGATCTCCCGTTACCCATGGATCATTATAATTAAGAAAATATGTTGTCTCTTCTCCTCCAATTCCCCCTAAAATAAGTTTTTGGTTCATTCCCTTGAAATTTAGAAATGCAATTCCTCCACCGTATGACCATCCTTTTGCTTCGTTATAATCTACAATGGGTATAGGCAAAAATCGAATTGTCTCTACTAAAGTGATGGTATATGAGGAATCAATTTGCCTAATATCAACTGTGGAAAATAAACCTAAATTATAAATTCTGTTTCTGTCTTCTAATGCGATTGTTGAATCAAATGCACCAGGAATAGGATGATTAATCTCCCGAAGAATAATTTCTTCATGACTGTGCTTATTGCCTACAATTTTTATATCCGTAATTTGAGATGTAAGACTTACTGGAATTAAACTGAAAATAAAAAAAAGGTGAGTGAGTTTCATGGAAGGGAAGGAATTAAACACAAACTAAAAGCCCCAACCAAATTAATGATCGGGGCTTTTAATATGTATTAACTGGGTATTACTTACGGCCTCTTGCCATTTTTGCACGAGATACATCACCGTCCTTATCAATAAAATAAAGCCAGCCTGATTCGCGGTTTACACCAGCATTTGCAACAACTTCAGCGTTTCCGCCCTTATTTGCACCACGAGCCATTTTAGTTCTAGATACATTACCATTTTTATCTAAATAGTATAGAAATCCAGACTCTTTAGTTACACCAGTAGTTTTGACTTTTTCTGCCATAGTTAACTCTCCTTATTTAATTAGTTGTTTGTTTTTCTTACAATCGACGGCTAAAAATATGGCTTTCTCCTCTATAATATCAAGCATTATTTTGAAATTATTGCAAAATTCTACTTTTTTGATATTTTACCACTTTGGATGAATTACTGGAATATTTGGAATTTTTCAACTCAGCGATTTTTTTCATATTTTTTCATAACTTGGATAAATTCAATCTCAGAATTACACTGGAAAAAGGAGGATAATCTAATATTCTCCTTCAGTGATATGGATTTTTTAAATCCATAATGATGCCCTGAATAAACAATAGTCTGTGGGGGTAACTTCAATAGATTATCATAAATACTGGTATAAAGCATTGAAATATTGCTTTTTGCACCAATTGTCCGCCCGGTTCTGCCCACGAACATTGTATCTCCCGTAAAAACACAGTTTTCCTTTTTATTCCAGAAGCAAATACTATCAGGATAATGGCCAGGTGTGTGTAATATGGTAAGCATTTCCGTTCCGAGGGGGATTATTTCATGATGAGTTAATCCTCGAAAATTATCTCCATATTCTTCTTCAGGTTGATTAAAGCCACATAATTGTAATTGGGGATATTGATTGGTTAGATCATCTAAATATTTAATATGGTCAAAATGCGAATGTGTTATAAACAATTTTTCCAGTATGAGATTTCTTGAATTAATAAATTCAATAATTTCAGAAATCTCCACGGCTGCATCAACTATACTAGCCAATCCTGTTGTTTCACACCAGATCAGATAACTTAAATTTTTATCATATCCTCCTAAAAATGTTTTAATTTTCATAATGAGAAAATAATTTTGCGTAAAATTTGACCAGCTTCACTAATTCCTTAATATTAAATAATAATCCACCATTTGAATTAATTTCGTTATGTTCAAATAAATAGGAAATACATAATTCAGTATTGGGTAAATAGTCTGCAAGTTGGATTGATTCTGTAAATGGAACCATAGAATCATTTGATCCATGTATTATAAATACTTTTTCCAAGATATCCTCAGCCCAATATTTTGGGGAAAGATTAATAAATGACTTTTGTTCATTTTTTAAAATAGTCTGGACTAATTTCTTAACTTCCGGGGTTGCCTTTCCACTTATAATAGAATGAAAAATATTCCTCTGAAAATCAGATAGTTTTTTAACCTGGATATCACATTCTACATTTTTCTCCTGAATTTTTAATTGGATTGCTTTCTGCAGCTCAGTGGAATCCCAATTTGTCTGTATATTTTTCAAATAATTTTGAAAAATAACTACCAGCCCCCATTCATGAGGCGGGATTTGAAATTGCTTTCCGTTTTTAAACATACTCCCTGTAAGGAAATAGTGAAAAAGTGATTGAGAATCGGAATAGGTACCAAAAGTTAAAATAGATTTAGGGAGTGGAACCTTATTATTTATCTCTTTCAGCATTCGTAACATTAAACCGCCACCGTAACTCATTCCAGCCATAAATATCTGTTGTGGTTTAACATTTTCCACATCAATAATCCATTGATAAAAACAGGTAAACCACTGAACATTTATCATGGTTATATCCAGCTTTTTCAAAGGGGGTATCCTGGGTATATACACTTTAAACCCATTTTGTGCAAAAACCTGCCCAAGCATTATCATTTTAGGATGATCTTCTGCAGTTGGAGAAGCTCCCGGAAATAATATGGCCACCCTATTTCTATGATTTGGGGGTGTCATAATTTTAACAGGCGGATTTTCACCATTCAATCCAATATAAGACTTGGTGGTAATAATTAATGATGAATATGCTTCAACATCATACCTTAATATTGGATAGACAAATTTTAATGATTGATAATATGATTTAATGTTCGGCAGAGTAATTAATTCCCAGTTAAAAGATTATACGTGTAATTATAGTTTTATTAATGATAATTGATTATAATTCTAAAAAATAAGAGGGTAATTTAGGATTATTCGGCAAATAGAATTTCAGCATAATATTTATTGTTCAAAACTAATATTTTTCTATGTTTCTAAAACTATATTGCTTTAGATTAAAGGGATCATTTACTATAAATTGTGGTAAAAAATATTTAAACCTCAATATATGGTGTTAAAGTAATACTTTAAATAAGTGTTGACTTGAATTATTAAAGTTTCATAAGTTGAAATATACGAATGGCGGGAAGATTAGATGTCGTTCGGCGTTTATTGAACAGTAAGGCTAATAGGTGGCTACCTCCACCTCATAAAAAGGGTATAAATTCTCAAATTGCAGTAAGTTTGGTTTGAGAAGCAAACAAAAACAAAAAGGAGAAAAACAATGAAAAACGCAGCAGCAATGATTAATGATGCAGCAGGTGCACTGGTAAGCTTATTTAAAGGCTTAATAGTTGCTACCGTATTTGCTGGAATCCTGTTTTCACTACCCGCAGGTTGGGGCAATGGAATTGACGGCCTCGTCAACCTGGTTAATGCATTTATGGGTGGTGGATTAGGAGGTTTGCTTGCACTCCTCTTACTTGCTTCATTTATAAAATAACACACCTATATGGGGAGGGTCTATTGATCCTCCCCATCGTAATTTCATAAATATAAGGAGATTCGAATGAAGCAAATTGTATCCTCAGTCAATGGGTGGGTCGCTATGATAACTGAGTTTTTGCAGGGCTTAATAGTTCTTGGAGTTGTCGTCGGTATTCTTTTCAATGATTATTTTGGGGTCATTGGGGGAATTGGCAAACTAATGGGACAAATTGGAGAAAATGGTCTTGCAGGATTAGTGGCTTTAGTGCTTGTTGTACTTTGGTATAAAAAATAAAAGTATGAAACAATACCTGCTCTTAGAGAGATTAGTTTCGATCTATTAGCAGAATGATTCAGGATCTCGTCGGATAAGAAAAGCCCCTTCAGGGGCTTTTCTGTTTTAGCGAACTGGGATTAAGTGTCCCAAAATATATCCCAATACGATTCCCGCTAATAAGGTAATAGTAATGAGCCGGTGGCTCACAATGTCTCTCCCATATCCCTTCTTTATTGCATATGCAGAGGTAAAATAGCCCATTCCGTTTAACAACCAGAAAAATGGTATGGTAAAAACCTTAACAATCAACGGTCCAATAATGGGAATCAATCCTACCAGAGTAGTTAATCCAACGAATATGTTGGTGATATATCCCAACAACAAAGTGATAATGGCAATTGCCCGTACATCCAAATTGAAAGCCAGCATGAGATAAACTGAAATGCCGATGCCTAATAAGGTGAGAATTGTTTTTGGATTTGATTTGATAAACTGTCCCAGTTTCATTGAATAGGATTCCTTATTTATTAAATAATAATTTAAAATATACACGCAGCATCTAATCTCATCGCCCTCTCCAACTAAGCTGACGAGCAAAAAAACTACCCACCCCCATACCTACAGTATAGGGAATATGTATGATAAACCAAAATGCAAAATCAAATAATTGAATTTTCTTATCAAATTGTCGAACTCCGATAAAATACAAAATAAATTCAATGATTAATTGAACAGATAAAAACTTGGTGAACACCGTGAAATAATAGGGGTTGTAAAAAAATCCTGTAAAAAATGTCACAATTAACAGTAAGGGTAAAAAAAATGTGATAAAGATGGAAAGAAAAAATGCAGAATTAAATTTCCACATGAGATTTGCATCACCGGCCCATCTCAATCTTTGCTTAAAAAATGACACCCAGCTCACTTCTTGCCGAGCTATAGTTCGGCAGTTAGGATTATCTGTAAATACTACTTTACTAGATTTATTTTTTCTACAAACCTGGAGAAATAACGAATCATCTCCCTGTAATTCCTTTGCTATTTCCGAAAAGCCTCCAACGGAGTTAAACAGGTTCTTTCGATAGGCTTGATTTTGACCAGTACTTGCCCATGCTCTTCCTGAATTTGTTGAACCCCGTGCTGCAATTATGAGCATAAAAAAATCTAAAGCCTGAAATCGGGTAACCCATTTATTTCCTCTGTTTACCTCTGAATAACCCACAACATAATCCACTTCATCCCCAAAATAAGATGCCATCCCAGTTACCCATCCTGGATTTAGTCTGCAATCAACATCTGTAAAAAGCAGCCATTCATTTTTTGCTCTATTTATTCCAGCATCTAACGCACGTTTTTTATAATAGAGTATGGAGTTTCCATTTGAAGAATTTTCCAGAATAAATCGTTTATCAACATCAGACTTTTCTTGAATTAATTTATGGGTAGAATCGGTGGATTCATCATCTACCAAAATAAATTCCACTTCACCTGAATAATCCTGTGCAGATAAATCTTCAAGTAAATTTGAAAGTGATTTTTCACCATTTCGAATTGCAATAATAACCGAGATATCTGGTTTTGAATTTGAATTCTCTTTCAAATTAGAAAATATATTTCCTGCAATAAACCAGAGAATCATCCCTGCATAGTAAAGCATGGATCCCAATAATAGGTATATAATTAGGGTCATTTTAGAGGATAATGGAATCCAATGAATTAAGCTATTTCAAGAAATCCCTGTTCTGTCATCCACTCATCATCCACAAATTTGGTGAGATAATTACGAATTGAATCGGGGAGAATTACCAAACATTTTTCATCGGCATTCAACCGTTCTGCCTTTTGAATTGCAGCCCACACAGCTCCACCGGATGACCCGCCAATGAGCAGTCCTTCTTCTTTTATGATGCGCCTCGCCATTTGAAATGACTCCGGATCTGGTAATTTGATGTACTCATCAATGAGGTCATTATCCAGAACATCAGGGAAAAAATCATAACCGATACCTTCCACATGATAAGGAAATACTTCATCTCCCCCACCCAATATTGAACCATGGGGGTCCACACCAATGATGGTTATTTCCGGGCGTTCTTCTTTCAGACGTTTTGCCATACCGGTAATAGTTCCCCCGGTGCCAACTCCTGCCACCACCATTTTTAAGGAATCATCAAATTCATCTAAAATTTCCTGGGCAGTACCCTCATAATGAGCATCAGGGTTTGCCGGGTTTTTATACTGATCTAAAATGTGAGAATTGGGGATTTCAGACTGCATCTTTTTTGCCACTCCAATATGACTATCAGGAGAATCCCAAGCAGCTTCAGTAGGAGTTCTAACAATCTCCGCTCCTAGGGCTTTCAGCACCACCTCTTTTTCCTTACTCATTTTTTCGGGCATGGTGATAATCATGCGGTAGCCTTTTACAGCTGCAACCAACGCCATACCAATTCCAGTATTGCCGGAGGTGGGTTCAATAAGAGTGTCTCCCGGTTTAATGCGACCTTCCGCTTCGGCTTTTTCAATCATATTTTTTCCAATGCGGTCTTTCACGGAACCACCAGCATTTAAAAATTCACATTTTCCATAGATGTCACAGTCTAATGATGCACCGATACGATTGAATTTCACAATGGGAGTCTTTCCAATTGCACCTAATATATTATCTAAAATCATACTCTTCCTTTTATAGTTGAATTACCACAGAAGCACGGAGACACTGAAAAATTACTCACTCCGTAACTTCAAGAACCTTTGGTTTAAAAATACAGCCTTGAATTGGGGTATGAAATTTACTTCATTAGGCTTTGTGAATTAAAAGGAATAACAGAGTAATGGTAATTAACCACGAATGAACTCGAAAATTATTCGTAGAGGCAAGGTCACCTTACCCCATATTCACCGTAGGGGATGACCCATGTGTCCTCCCTGAAAGTGCCGGCCCAAACGGACAATCCAATGGAATTGTACTATTTCAGAATTTAATTAGGATTCCCTGAAAGTGCTTACTTAAATGTTGAAAAGAGATCCTTTTTAAGCGTTTGTGTTACCTTTAAATCTGATTGTGAAACCATTGCTTACCAATCCTGTCATACTTTTGGCAGTATGTGCTTCGCAAGCACACCCTTGGGGTCTAAAAGCAGTCTGTTGGGATCCTCATTTAGGAGAAGGGGTTATACATTCTAGCTGTCCAATTGAAATAAAGAATTAATACTTCCCATTTTCACCCCTAAATTTCCTCACATTATTCTAACTAAATCCATATAGAGGAAAAATTATGAGCACTTCAAAATTCACTATTTTAGGTTGTGGAAACATCGGGTCTGCTATTGCAAAAGGCCTAGCAATGTCAGGGATGACTACTGACAATATTACACTCACTCGCCGTAAATTGGATTCTTTATCCGAATTATCTCAAGCTGGTTTTCAAACGAGCTCTGATAACACCAACGCCGTACAAAATTCAGAAATTATCTTTCTCACCGTGGGACCCAGCCAAATAATGGGTTTACTGGATGAAATCTCCTTAAGCCTTAATGCTAACCAACTGCTCATTTCAATTGTGTCTGGAGTAACCATTGCTGAAATTCAAGAAAAAGTCGGAAAAGATATTTCCATCATACGAGCCATGCCCAACACTGCGGCAGCTTTATGTGAATCCATGACCTGCCTCTCTACCCTGCCAAAATTTGCACAGGGGCTGAAAACAGCTCAATCTCTTTTTGACAAAGTGGGAAACACCTTGGTTATTGATGAAACGCAAATGGCATCAGCAACGGCTCTATGTGCTTGTGGAGTTGCATTCTTTCTCCGGGCAATCCGCGCTGCCTCACAAGGAGGTATTGAAATTGGTTTTCATTCGGATGAAGCATTTACTATAGCTGCCCAAACGGCACGAGGTGCTGCCACCCTGCTATTAGATAATGATAGTCACCCCGAAGCAGAGATTGATCAAGTCACCACTCCTATGGGCGCTACCATTGCCGGGCTCAATGAAATGGAACATCAGGGATTCAGTTCCGCCATGATTAAGGGGATCACCACCTCCACCGAAAAGGTAACCCGACTCTTTAAGAAAGATTAACTTTATGGAGACTTTCCCCAATACTTTTCTTTGAAGGTGGTATTAAAAACCGCCCTTTATTCATGGAAAAATTAAACCAGGAATTCTACCAAGAGGAAGATGTTCTGCAGATCAGCAAAGACTTGCTGGGGAAAACCCTTTACACACAATTCAATGGCAAACTCACCAGTGGCGTCATTGTAGAAACTGAAGCTTATGCCGGAGTTGATGATATGGCATCCCATGCGTATGGAGGCAGACGCACCAAACGGACAGAAACAATGTATGCAAAGGCAGGCACAGCTTATGTCTATCTCTGTTATGGAATTCACCATTTATTTAATGTGGTGACAAATATAGAAGGAATTCCCCATGCAGTACTCATTCGTGCCATTGAACCACTGGAAGGCATTGATATAATGCTTCAAAGGCGCAAAATGAGTAAACTTCTTCCAAATCTCACTGCAGGACCTGGTATTTTATCTCAAGCATTGGGAATTTCGATACAATATTCAGGAATTTCACTTTTGGGAAATAAAATATGGATTAATGACATTCATCCGTCTGGTGGGTATATGGACATCATCTCCAGTCCACGTGTTGGGTGCCAGAACGCAGGTAAGGATGCCAATAATCCATGGAGGTTCAGAATAAAAGGGAATAAATGGGTGAGTCCGGCAATATAAACCAAAGTACCTCAAACATTCTGCTTGAGTATGCCAACCCCCGGTAGAAGGGCAACCTTCAAGTTGATATCTTCACATTAACTTCCCATCTTGAAGAATTAGCAGTTTTATCCGTCAGACTATTTAGGGTGGTTAGATGGGCATATTTCTAATTAAAAGTAACGGTATGTTACAAGGGTTGTGAGACTGCTCACACCTCCGTATTATAACATAGAGTAATTTTTACTTAAAATTATATTTCAATAGGAGATTATCATGAAAAATCTGAAATTATTACTACCTCTGGCAATTCTATACACTGGTTTATTTGCAGTTATTAATCAATTTGAAGATTCATATAGCAAACTAAATAATATCACTTCAGAATTCGAATTTGTAACCATGGAAGAGGTAAATGCTGATGCTCTCCTTAGGGAGGATGACCTCAATGCCGGCCCAGGTGTACCAATGCGCTACGCTGAAAAACTTGAAGTTAATTATAACATCCATGATAGCGGAACCTGGGAAGAAACCGCTGACGGAGGAATGCTATGGCGATTGGGTATCCATTCTCCAGAAGCCTATGGAATGAAAATCTTCTTCGACTCCTATTGGCTACCTGAAGGTGCTGAACTTTATTTATATAGTAATGATAATACTATGAGCCTGGGGCCCTATACCCATGAACAAAACCATGAAGATGGTACTTTTGGCACTCCCCTTGTAAAATCTGACTTGATTGTAGTTGAATATTATCAACCTTCAAATGCAGATGGAATTCCCCAATTGAATATAGATAAAATATTTCATGCCTATCGCGATATACATAACTTTTTTGGTAATCGAGAAGACCGGAATTGCGGCGACAATGTAGCCTGCAATAGTGCTAATGCCTATGAAGACCAGGTTAATTCAGTTATCTATTTATCAATGTACCAGTACATTTGTTCAGCAGCTTTAATTAATAATACTGCTCAAGATTTAAAACCCTACGTACTCACTGCTTACCATTGTGTTGAAGGGGAAGCAAATTTGGGAGCTCATAATAATTTTACCTTTTATTTTAATCATGAAAGCTCATCCTGCAGCGGAAGCAGTGGATCTTACAGCCATTCTGAAACCGGTTCGTATATTCGTTCATGGGGAAATATGAACAGTTCTGATTTTGCACTCTTAGAGATGGATGATGATCCCGCGTCATGGTGGAACCCCTACTTTGCCGGATGGTCTCGATATACTTCTTCTCCAAGTATAGCCGCTGGAATACACCATCCTGGCGGAGATCCTAAAAAAATTAATTTTGATAATGATACAGCATCCTCCTGTAGCTGGTATGGGAGTAGCACTCATTGGTGTCTAAATTGGGATGATGGTGGTACTGCAGGTGGTTCTTCCGGTTCACCTGTTTTCAATTCTGATAAGCGAATTGTAGGGCAACTCACCGGTGGAACAGGTGGAGATTGCGGTAATGGAACTGATTATTATGGAAAGTTTTCAAAATCCTGGTCAAATAGTACTAGCTCAAGTGGTAACCTGAAAGCCTGGCTGGACCCGAGCAACTCTTCTGTTTATACTTTAGATGGTACTTATGATGGTAATGCGGTTGTGTATGGCTGTACAAACTCTAACGCCTGCAACTATGACCCGGAAGCCACAAATGACGACGGCAGTTGTACCTATGCCCAGGGTTCCTGTGATTGTAATGGAAATCCAACAGGAAACTACTGCAACTGTAGTTACGATGTTGATGATGAATGTAATGTATGTGGTGGTGACGGTAGTTCTTGTGGTGGTTCTGTTACACTCAGTTTTGGAAATTCCGATGGCAATTCTGGTACCATAGAGATTTATATGGAAAATGACGTAGCAGTGGATGGGTTTCAGTTTGTAATTAATGACCTGCCAAATTATTTAGACCTGGTTGATGTATCAGGAGGAAGTTCAGCAGAATACTCATTTATGGTTTCCTCATCTGAGGCTGGAACCATTATCGGTTTCTCATTGACTTCAGTATATATTCCTTCAGGTGAAGGTGTATTGTTAAATGCAACATTTGAAAATACCAGTACAGGATATGATAATTATGAGCTCTGCCTTAGTGATGCCATATTTTCAGATGTAAACGCCCAGGCTATCCCTGTAACTTTGGGTGGGTGTGGTACTCTCATGTTTAATTCCTATACTCCCGGCGACCTAAATGATGATGGGGTGATCAATGTTCTGGATGTGGTGGTGCTAGTAAATATCGTACTGGGAATTGAAGATTTTCACCCTGCGGGTGACTTGAATAGTGATGGAATTATTAATGTGCTGGATGTGGTGATGTTGGTGAATATGATTTTAGGTGGGTGATAAACCACGAATTAGCGCAATTTTTCACTAGTTTTTATAGGGGCAGTTAATCTGCCCCTTATTGTAATACAACCTTTCCAGGTAGATATAAACAAGCTGGAAAGGTTGATTTACCTTAACATTGTTTTCAAAGCATCCATCAATCTCTGGATGTTTTCTTTTTTGGCGGTCTCACCCATGAGTCCAATTCTCCAAATTTTACCAGCCAGGGGTCCCAATCCCCCACCAATTTCTATATGGCAATCTTTCAAAAGTCTGCTTCTTACTCCAGCATCATCTACTCCATTTGGGATTTTAATGGCATTCAGCATTGGGAGGCGAACGCTTTCCTCTACAAATAATTCTAGACCTAAAATCTTTAATTCAGAGACCAGCAAAATATGCATTTCATTATGGCGTTTGATTACATTTTCCAAACCCTCTTCCAAAATAGAAAAGCAGGCTTGGTACAAACCATAGAGCATATTGATGGGAGCCGTATGGTGATAAACCCGTGCAGACCCGGACCAATATTGGGTAATCATGCTCAGGTCTAAATACCAGTTAGGGACTTTAGTTTTTCGATTGGTTAATTTTCCCACAGCTCTATCTGAAAAGGAGACAGGTGACAGTCCTGGTGGACAGGACAGACATTTCTGGGTACCACTATAGAGGGCATCAATGTTCCAGTCATCCATTTTTACTTCCATTCCACCCATGCTTGTAACACAGTCCACCAGATACAGGGCACCATTATCTATTACCAGCTTGCCTATTTCAGCAACAGGATTACATACTCCTGTTGATGTTTCAGCATGCACCACTGCTACAAGATCATAATTCTTTTGAGCCAATTGTTTTCTCACAGTATCTAAAATTACGGGTGTTCCCCACTCAAATTTTATACTATCAACTTCTGCACCCAATCGCTGTGCTACATCTTCCATGCGAGTCCCAAAAACTCCATTTATTAGAACCAATACCTTGTCACCCTGTTCAATGAGGTTTACAAAACAGGTTTCCATTCCAGCAGACCCTGTACCTGAAATGGGAACCGTTAATTGATTGTCGGTTTTGATAAGTTTTCTAATGTAGCCTTTTATATCATCCATAAGAGCAATAAACTCGGGATCTAAATGGCCCAAAGTTGGTATTGCCAAGGCTTGGTAAACGGACTCTGAAACACATGATGGCCCCGGTCCCATAAGTAAAGGTTGAACGATTGAATTTAATTTATTCTGCATAATACTCTCACTTTAGTTCGGTTAATATTTCTTGTTTAATTTCATTGAGCCAAGAGACTTTCTCTCGGCTTCTGGGTTTATTTTCACAATGGTTATTTTTAGGACAGCTATTGCTTCGGGGACAGATTATTTGAGGAGAATTTTCCAGTCCATCAGAAACCCAAGATATATTTAATATTTTTGATACCAACTTAATAGGCTCCTGAATTGAATTGGGAATTGGTGAATTGAGCTTCGAATTAAAATAAAATTCTTTAATTTCTTCGCAGAGACCATTGCTATCCACTCCCTGTGCATTCAGCGCTGGTATGAGGTCTATGCCTGTTGAAACAACATGGGAGTTCTTTGCGGCATCTTTGATTCGCTGGGATACGCAGGAATATAAACGCATATAATCACCGGATATTAATAGCGATAGTTGATTCAACGGTTTCTGTATTTGTGGTGTATCTAGAAGTCTAAAAACAGCCCATTGACGACAAGGGTCTGCTCCTATACGCATATTTCCCCAGGGCATGGGGATTCCATTACCGCGATACACTGCCCGAAGAAATCCCGGTTGAAAGGCATCAAAATAATGCCAATGTTTATAGGGCGAAACACAGGTCATTCGCCTCATATAGACCCCAGCTGTAATATCAATTTTTTCGAACGCATTGATTTTATGGGCTTCCCGGGCTAAATAATGACGGAAGGGTAAACGGGGACATAATAAGGCTCCTGCAAAAAAACTGCACTCAAAATTTCGCCAGGCATATAGAATATCAGATTGGCTCACTTTATCATCCGTCTGGCTATCAGGCTGAGGTGACCCGCCTAATTCTCCACCAGTGGCATGACTTGATACTAATCCATCGCCATTATGCAAAACCTTATGACCCAGATAAGCAGAAAGATCATACTTCATTCTCTGTGGTTCATGTTCCAGTTGACGATTTAATACTACCGTATTAGGCGGTTCAAAAAATGATCTGAAAAGTGTACGGATTTCCTGCCCCGTATCATTTTTAGTAACAAAAGGAGGGCGATCAAAATATTTCACTTTTAATCCTACCTTTTTATATAGATCTAAAATATCCCTGATGCTGAGTGGAAAACGTTTAAGACCAACTTCTTCAGCAGATCGTTCAATATCAGGGAATTGGTTTTGATGCTTCTCTTGATAAGATCGAATTAGGACATGAGCAAACTGCCTACCTGTGGTACCCGTTTGAGATAATAATTCTGGAATTGAAGTCTGTAATAAATTATCAGAAAAAAGGAATTTTGGTTCAAGGGAAAATATGGGCAGTTTACCCATTTTATCTTCATTTTTCACTATTTCATGGGAAAGATTATCATCCAAAAACCAATTAATATCCTTCTGAAATATTTCCGAAAACAGTTTTAGTAATTCTTCAGAGGGGACCCGTTTCCCTGTTTCAATGAGGGATAAATAAGATACAGAAGGAGCTGTATGTGTATTAATTTGAATGCAGCGCACCGATAAATCTTCTAAGGTCAGTCCGCTTTGTTTACGCAAGCCCCGGATTTTACTTCCTAAAAAGTGAGCATTTCTGGTGAGAGTGGATTGAATCTTCATTATTTGTAAATTTTACATTGTCAAATTTCTGCTGTAAAATTTAATTAGTTTCTGCTTCATGGTCATAGTATTTTTTCTATTATCAGTTTTACATAAATATAAATATTTTAAGGAAATTATTATGGAGACCGCAGAAAAGACTATGAGCAAGACTTTAGAAGTAAATGGACAAATATCTGAGGGATTTGCAGAAATACTCACAGAGGATGCACTACAATTTGTTTACAAACTAAATAAACATTTTAATCCAACCAGACTAAAATTATTAGAAAATCGAATAAACAGACAAATTGAACTTGACCAGGGAGTAAATCCTGATTTTCTTGCTGATACCGAATACATCCGAAATGGAAATTGGAAAATAGCTCCAATTCCTGCAGATCTCCAGGATAGACGTGTGGAAATAACTGGGCCCGTTGATCGAAAAATGATAATCAACGCACTTAATAGTGATGTTAAGGTTTTCATGGCAGATTTTGAGGACTCCAACTCCCCTACTTGGGAAAATAATATTAATGGTCAAATAAATCTTCGGGATGCTATTAATGGATCTATTTCATTTATAAACACCAATGGTAAACATTATTCTTTGAATGAAAAAATAGCTACCCTAATGGTTCGACCGCGGGGTTGGCATTTAGTGGAAAAACATGTTTGTGTTGATGGTGAACCTATCTCCGCCAGCATCTTTGATTTTGCTCTTTATTTTTACCATAATGCAGCAAATCTAATGAAAAATGGTACTGGACCATACTTTTATCTGCCCAAATTAGAAAGTCATTTAGAAGCTCGACTCTGGAATGATATTTTCAATATGGCACAGGATGAACTGGGGATTCCTCAAGGCAGCATAAAGGCTACCGTTCTCATTGAAACCATATTGGCTGCCTTTGAAATGGATGAAATTTTATACGAATTACGCGAGCATTCCGCAGGACTCAATTGTGGTCGCTGGGATTATATTTTTAGCTTTATTAAAAAGTTCCGAAATCACGGAGACTGTGTGCTTCCCGACCGCTCAGAAATTACCATGGATAGGCACTTTTTAAAATCCTATGTGAATTTATTGGTGCAAACCTGTCATAAACGTGGTGCACATGCCATGGGTGGAATGGCAGCGCAGATCCCTATTAAAAATGACCCTGAGGCAAATGAAAAAGCTATGGCAAAAGTTAAAGAAGATAAGGAACGAGAAGCACATGCTGGACATGATGGAACCTGGGTGGCACATCCGGGTCTTTCACCCATTGCAATGGAAGCATTTAATAATGTTATGCTGGAGGCAAATCAATTGCAAAATTTCCGTGAAGATGTGAATGTATCAGCCAGCGACTTGCTAAAGGTTCCAACGGGTGAAATTACGGAGGCAGGTATCAGAGCAAATATTAGAGTGGGAATTCAATATGTGGAAGCATGGCTTCAGGGAAACGGATGTGTACCGCTGTATAACCTCATGGAAGATGCTGCTACTGCTGAAATTTCCAGAGCCCAACTTTGGCAATGGATGAAGCATGAAGCCACGCTGAATAATGGAACTAAATTTACGGAAGAAATTTTTACTCTATGGCTTACTGAAGAGATGAATCTTATAAAAGGCGAAATAGGAGAAAACCGTTATGAAAATGGAAAATTCAATGAAGCATCCTCTTTGTTCAATGAAATGATACAGAAAAATGATTTCGATGAATTTTTAACCATCCCCGCATACCAATATATTTAATTTAGGAAATAAAATGACATCTAAAAATAAAGAAAAACAAATCGAACAAGAGTGGAGAGATAATTCTTCATCAAATGGAATTAATCAACAAAATTCGGAAGAACGAACCATGAACCTAAAATCATATTCCAAAAATATTGAAGAAATCACAGGACTTCGGGAGAAGCATTCTGGAAAATGGAATGCCATTAACTCAAATTCTGTAGCTAGAATGCGAGCCCAAAACCGTTTTAAAACCGGTATAGATATTGCTAAATATACTTCCTCAATTATGAGAGCAGATATGGATGCTTATGATATCGACCCCACAAAATATACACAATCATTAGGATGTTGGCACGGATTTATTGGTCAGCAAAAAATGATTTCAATTAAAAAACATTTCGGTACAAATAAAAGAAATTATTTATACCTTTCTGGATGGATGGTGGCAGCACTTCGATCTGAATTCGGACCACTTCCTGACCAATCAATGCATGAAAAAACTTCGGTTGCCAGTTTAATAAATGAACTCTATACATTTTTACGACAAGCTGATGCAAGAGAATTAGGCGGTTTATTTAGAGAATTAGATGCCGCTGAAGGAGAAGCAAAAAAAGCGGTTCAAATCAAAATTGATAATTTTGAAACACATATTGTACCAATCATTGCAGATATTGATGCAGGTTTCGGTAATGCTGAAGCTACATACTTAATGGCTAAACAAATGATTGAAGCGGGTGCTTGTTGTATCCAAATTGAAAATCAAGTTTCTGATGAGAAGCAATGTGGTCATCAAGATGGAAAAGTAACCGTTCCTCATGCTGACTTTTTAGCCAAAATCAATGCGGTTCGTTATGCATTCTTAGAACTTGGGGTTGATGAAGGGGTCATCGTTGCAAGAACAGATTCACTGGGTGCAGGTTTAACAAAACAAATCGCTGTAACCCATAACGTGGGTGATTTAGGAGATCAATATAATTCTTTCTTAGATGTTGATGAAGTAACTACTGATAACATGAATCATGGAGATGTGGTAATTAATCATCATGGCAAATTAGTTCGGCCTAAGCGCCTACCAAGCAATTTATACCAATTCAAAAAAGGGACTGGTGCGGCAAGATGTATTCTTGACTCCATAACCAGTTTACAAAATGGAGCCGATCTTATTTGGATTGAAACTGAAAAACCTCACATTGGTCAAATCGGTGACATGATGGATGAAGTAAGGAAAGTGGTTCCCAATGCAAAACTGGTATATAATAATAGTCCATCATTTAACTGGACTTTAAACTTCCGTCAGCAAGTTTTCGACAAAATGGTAGAAGATGGAGTTGATACTTCAGCCTACGTCAGAAAAGCCCTCATGGAGGAAAAATATGATGATACTGATCTTGGTAGAGAGGCTGATGAAAAAATTCGCACTTTCCAAGCTGACGCTGCAAGAGAAGCGGGAATATTCCATCACCTAATTACCTTACCAACTTACCATACTGCGGCTTTATCTACCGACAACCTAGCCAAAGAGTATTTTGGTGATAAAGGAATGCTTGGCTATGTTCAAGGGGTTCAACGTAAAGAGATTAGAGAAGGTATTGCATGTGTTAAACACCAAAATATGGCTGGATCAGATATGGGAGATGACCATAAAGAGTATTTTGCTGGAGAAGCCGCACTTAAAGCATCTGGCAAAGATAACACAATGAATCAATTTGATTAAAACTTGGTAAAAAAGTTTTTTCAGTAATTTTCTCGTTGTTTCCAAGGCCAGTATAATAAAATGTGCTCCTGGCCTTTTTATTACAAAGGATAAATAGCTATACCATATCAAAATTCTATTATCTTATAAGGAGTAAGTATTAATGGATTTAATTATTTCCACACCAAATCTTTCAGATGAATTCGACGACCAAGTATCTATTGTTGAACCATTATTTAAACACTATGGAAGTTTAAAACAGGGATATGGTAAGATTACAACCGTAAGCTGTTTTGAAGATAATTCGTTGGTGGCAGAGCAAGTTAAATTACCAGGAAATGGTGGTGTGTTGGTTGTAGATGGAGGGGCTTCACTTCGGCGTTCATTATTAGGTGATCAATTAGCAGCTACTGCCATAGAAAATAATTGGTCTGCTATCTTAATAAATGGTTGCCTAAGAGATGTAGAGATTATTGCACCAATGCCATTGGTGGTCATGGCATTAGCATCCATTCCCTGTAAGACGGTGAAAGCGGGCAAAGGACAATTAAATTTACCTGTTAACTTTGCAGGTGTTACTTTTTATCCAGGACATTACCTATTCGTTGACGAAACTGGTATTTTAGTTGCTGAAAATAATTTATTAGCACCCATCTAAGATCAATCTACTATGATGGGCCAGCTATTGGTTTGTTTTCTTTTTCCTGCAACTTCTATTGGATGTAGATTTTCTCATGACAAATAATTCAAATTTAGTACAAATCTTTACGGATGGAGCTTGCAAAGGGAATCCTGGCCCAGGTGGTTGGGGAGCTATTTTGAAATATAGGGATCACGTAAAAGAACTCAATGGTTTCTCCCCTGAAACCACCAATAACATTATGGAATTGACTGCAGTTATCGAGGCATTAAAATCCCTAACCCGTCCCTGTAAAATTATTCTCACTACTGACTCCAACTATGTCAAGAATGGCATCACTGAGTGGATTCACAATTGGAAAAAGAAAGGCTGGAAAACAGCCAATAAAAAACCCGTCAAGAATAAAGAATGTTGGCTCCATTTAGATGCAGAAGTCCAACGACACAATATTGAATGGAAATGGGTGAAAGGACATAGCGGTCACCCAGAAAATGAACGGGCAGATGAATTGGCAAATGAAGCGGTGGAGACGAATAGTGATTTTGATTCCGGATTTTAGAATGCAGAATGCCATAGATGTAATTCTTTAAAAGTAACCCCTTTTTGTGTAAAACCCTCCCGCATAAGTTCTATTGTAATAAAACTTCCAACAATACCGATACCACTAAGAAGAGCAACTTTCATTTTTGATATTAATTTATTCCCATAGATTTACTTTTTTGGAATTAAAATTAGATTATTATTATAAATAATCCAACCAAATAAATGGTTAATAACTTTAATTTTCCCATAGATATGAAAATAGTATTAGCGACACATAATCAGGATAAATGTAGGGAAATGACTTCGATATTAAGTGATTTCCCAATCGATTTACTCACGCTTGATTCATTTCCTGAAATTGGTGAAATTATAGAAGATGGGAATACTTTAGAAGATAATGCACTCATAAAAGCTCGAACTGTATTTAAAAAGACAAACATTCCATCCTGGGCTGATGATACTGGTTTAGAGGTGGATGCAATCGACGGAGAACCGGGGATATATTCAGCCCGGTATGCTGGTGAAAATTGTAGTTATTCTGATAATGTAAATAAATTAATTGAAAATATGCTTACAGTCCCCTCAAATAAAAGAACTGCTCAATTTAAAACAGCCATAGCTTTCGTTGGTGAAAATATGGAACTTGTATCGGAGGGCACCGTTGAAGGATTAATCGCCACAGAACCGAAAGGTGTTGGCGGTTTTGGGTATGACCCTGTATTTTATATACCTGAGAAGGAAAAAACTTATTCAGAAATGAGCATGAAAGAAAAAAATAAAATATCTCACCGGGGAAAGGCAATCCAAAATATGATTTTTTTGCTTCGATCTCGTCTGCCCCATATATTTCACCAAATGGAGGATATTGCCTAATACCTAATTGTTACTATTGTGTCAATTACGGCAAAGGTTAAATACGTGAAATCGGTCCTCCGATTTCTTCTGGTCTTTACGGCTATTTTTACCTCGATTATTTTTTGTGAATCTGAGGGTGATAAGGGTACGCCCTTCAATCAATCTAAAGGAGTTTTAGATTTAAACCAAAAAAATAAATTAAAAAATATGGAACCTTTTATAGACCGCAACGGCAATAATATTTGGGATCCAGCAGACCCTTTTATAGATAGAAATGAAAATGGCATCTATGATAATGAAGAAAATTATCAGGACAGAAATAATAATGGGATTTGGGATATCCAAGAACCATTTAAAGATAAAGGAAATGGAATTTATGATGTGGGAGAGGAATTTATTGATATAAATGGCAATAATATCCGTGATTTAGAAGTCTGGTATGTTGACAAAAATAAGAATAACAAATGGGATGCAGGTGATCCATTTGAGGATTTAGATAATGATGGGAAAAAAAGCTTTAAGGATCCTTATACAGATACCAATAACAATAATAAGTATGATGCGCCTGAAAAAACTGGAAATTACAAATTTAATTTTAATGCCGTATTAATTTCTGAGCCCTTTATAGATGCTTCAAATGGAAATTATGATATTGGTGAAAAATTCGAAGATTTAAATAATGATGGAGAGTGGACGCCTGAAGAATTATATGAAGATTTAAATAATGATGGAGAATGGACGCCTGAAGAAGTATATGAAGATTTAAATAATGATGGAATGTGGAATGATGCCGAACAATTTGAAGATCTGAATAGCGATGGAGTTTGGTCACCTGTTGATGAAGAAAAATTTATTGAAGAGCCAGTGCAAACTGTTATAATTCCCCCCGCAGAAATTGAACCAAATGAACGAGTAGAAATTGAAGAAGATAAAAACAGCCAAAAAGAAAAAAAATCTGTTATTTTAAAAGATGTTAGGGGTGGGTGGGCACCTGCAAAATATTACCCAATGCTGCCTCAACTCATTGACCCATTCCCCCCGCAGGTTAAAACACTATGTCTGAAAAGCAGTCACCCTTTCTGGAACGGGTATTCAGTTGGCAGGGTTGTTTCCAATGCAAATGCTACCAAAAAGCTGAGAAAAATAAAACAGGATAATGAAGCAGGGCTAATAGAGAATACCATCGTGATGTATCATCGTTATAAAGATGTGGATTTACAAATGCCAACAATAATGACTATCGATTGGTATAAACAGGTTGCATTGGTTGAAAATAGTAATCAGGAATTCCGGAAATATTTTATTAAAAAATTAACTAAAAAAAACCAGGGAAGATCGGGGGCAGGTTCAGGAATAAGCCTTATTAATACAAAAATTGGTGAAACTGATGTAGAACTCAATATTAGTGGGAATATAAGTGTAGAGGGGGCATTGGTTTTTGAAGAAAAAGATTTAATCACAACTAATTTAAGAGAAAGTAAAACCTGGGATTTGGAAATTGAACAGACCCAGAGATTCAGTATTGATGGAAATATTGGTGACCGTTTCTTTGTTAAAATAAAACAGGACTCTGAAGCAGATTTTACCTGGGAAAACGATCTTACCATTGAATACAAAGGTCAAAAAAATGATATTCTTCAAAAAGCAGAAGCAGGGAATATAAATCTCTCTCTAGAAGGAATGGATGCAGTTTCCATGGGAGGTGCAAACTCCAGTTTATTTGGCATAAAAGCAGTCCACCAGCTTGGGCCGGTAGAAGTACAGTCAGTAATCGCTCGTGAACAGGTGAAAAAGTCAGAAAAAACTATGGAAGGTGGCGCTGAATCTGGTGTTCCTCAATCAATTAATGATTATAATTTTATTTCAGACCGCTACTTTTTCATTGATGATATTTTTAAAGCGAACTTTTACCCTTTAAGTACAACAAATGCCCATTTTTATGATGAAAACTATGTGATCGGGCAATTTGAATTATATCAAAAGGTAACTACCGCTGAAAACCCAGCTCTGATTCAAGCAGATGCCTTTGTATATCCACAGGATTCTACCAGCTATAGTGTTGGTGGTACCTGGGTAAAGCTTGAGGAGGATTTGGATTATGAAATTGACCGGATTTTAGGATATATTCGAATGAATTCTGTTCAAAATGCCATTGCCATTGCTTATACAACAACCTCTTTTGATCCTAATAGCCAAACTTTTGATGCAGTTCAAGACACAACAAATGGTACCAATTTTAAATCCGTTTATGATGAATGTGTGGAAAACAGTACAGATTATCAGGAAGAATGTAAAGGACTCATCACCCTTAAATTATTAAAAGACATTAATCCCTCTACTCCAAATTCTCCTACGTGGTCTCTCATGTTTAAAAATGTCTATTCCCTGGGAGGGTCAAATATAGACCCCGGCGGTATTGAAGTGGAAATTGTTCGAGATCTCGGTGGTGGTGATGAAAGAACTCATAGTGATAATGGATTGTCTTACCTCTCAATTTTTGGGCTAGATTCAGAAGACGCAAATCATCAAAAAGTTGATGGGGGTGATGGAAAAATTGACCTCTATGGTAGCCTGTTAAATCGGACCTATGGTGAATTAATACTGCCCACTTATCTGCCTTTTGCTTATGATAATACATCTCGAATTGATGCCTTTGGAAATCCCATTATCGAAGATAGTGAGAGTTTCTGGGGCATAAATCACAGCGATCTTAAAGGAGTATTGGAGGTGGAGTTGAATGATGCTGATGGAAATTTTTCAGATGCTGGAGATACGGGCCCTGCCATGTATTATGGCACAAATCAAGATGATATCAATTCACAGCATGAATTTGTTATTAAGGTTAAAACTTCATCAGCAAGTTCCTCCATGTCACTGGGTTTTATGATAGTGGAAGGCAGTGAAACGGTTCGCCTTGGGAGCCAGATATTGCAGAAAGATATTGATTATACCATCGATTATTTTTCCGGCACTATCAATTTTATTAATCAAGCAGCGTTGGATCCTACAGCAGAAATTTCTGTATCGTATGAAGAAAATGAATTTATATCTTTTGACCAAAAACTGCTCATAGGTACGCATCTAAAATATGCCTTTGGGGAAAAAAATTATCTTGCCGGAGGAATGTTTTATTATAATCAATCCATTGCAGATGAAAAGGTGGATATCGGCTACGAGCCCATGCAGAATTTTGTATGGAATATAAAAGGAAAGTACCAGAATGAACTGGGGCTGTTAACGCGGGCAGTAGATTTTTTACCTTTTATTGAAACCACTAAAGAATCGGTATTTTCTATTGAAGGAAACTATGCTGAAATTAATCCCAATCCTAACCCTCTGGGGCAGGCATTTATTGATGATTTTGAATCCGCAAAGCGTACATCCTCTTTTAGTATTATGCAGCGACAATGGAAAATGGCATCACCTCCAGGAGACTCAACCCAAACTATAAATAATCGTGGAAGAATGGTTTGGTATAACCCTTATGAGGACGAACTCACCAAAAATATTTGGCCGGAGCAATCTACATCCACTCGGGCAAATAACAACACTACTAAAACACTTCATTTGAAAACTGAATTTCCAGGGGATTCCGATAATTCATCTTTTTGGAATGGGATTATGATTCCTCTGTATTCCAGCGAACATGATCAGAGTTTAACCAAATATTTAGATATTTGGCTAAATGCTGATAGCCTAAAAGATGATGATTTTAAAATTCATCTTGACATTGGGCATATTAGTGAGGACTGGAATAATAACCAAGTTTTGGATACTGAAGATGAACCGGTTTATGGTCCTGGTATGGGTGATGGTATTTTATCAGATGGAGAAGATATTGGAGTAGATAATTGTACCGATAGTTTCG
>JACNLQ010000013.1 GCA_014381415.1 Fidelibacterota bacterium | reverse complement strand
TATTTATGGATATTTGAAAATACCTGCTCATTGTTTAATCCTAATTTCTTTTGCACCATTTGGGTAATGCGAAGGTTTGCCTGATGAGGTATGAGCAAATCAATATTTTCTGATGTGAGGTTATTTGCTTCCAAGGCTTCATTAATCACTTCAGGAAAACGGGTAACGGCATGCCTGAAAACTTCTTTCCCATTCATTTTCAAATATTGTTTGCCGTCGTCTAATTCTTTTCCTGATATTCTGGGGTGTCCTGCATTTGAAGCTGGCGCTTCTAACCACAACTCCTTTAAATATTTCCCCTCAGAATGCATATGTGTGGATAGAATTCCTCTATCATCATTTGTGGCTGAAATGATAGCAGCGCCGGCACCATCTCCAAATATAATGGCGGTATCTCTACCCTCATCGGTCAAATTCATTGCGGTGGACTGGACTTCAGCTCCGATGAGCAAAATATTTTTGAAGTTTCCGGTTCGGATATACTGTTCCGCAATGGATAACCCGTAAATAAAGCCTGAACATTGTACCCGAATATCCAGAGCGCCAATTTCATTAAAACCCATTTTTTCCTGAAGAACGCAGCCAGAGCCAGGTGCATAAAAATCAGGAGTTGATGTTGCAAAAATAATAAAATCGATGTCATTTACCTCTAAACCAGCGGCCTCCAATGCCTGTTCCGTTGCGGGGATAGCTAAATCTGCCGGACCCACCCCTTTTTCCACATACCGTCGTTCTTTTATTCCGGTCCGCTCCCGAATCCACTCATCAGTGGTATCCATATAGGTTGAAAGTTCATTGTTTGTAACTATACGGGGAGGCAGATAAAATCCAGTCCCAGATATGTAAGGATTAGGCATAATTTTCACTCAATTTAATATCTTTTAGTTCAAGTTGAATTGTTCTTTGTCCATTCCAATAATTCTCACCCACTACATAGGCAATGTCAATAGGTACATTTTGGATGAGTTTCTCATAATGTTCAGCCATATTAAATCCGATAGATTCAAAAGGTGTTTTGTTTTGTTTTACGGAAAATTTCAATGTGTTCTGATCTTTCCCTAACAATTTAGGGATGCCATCAATGGATAAATTATTGGTGACAAAAACCGGACGCATATTTCCAGGGCCATAGGGCTCCATGGCATTTAAAAACTTAATCATTCGACTGTTTAACTCTTCTAAATTCAATTCTGAATCTACATAGATTGTAGGGATTAAATCATCAGTAGAAATTTTTTCATTTGCCACCTGGATAAATTTATCCTTAAACGAGTTAAAATCACTCGAATTCATTGAAAGCCCTGCTGCAATTGGATGGCCTCCAAATCCTGTTAAAAATTCTTTACAATCTCCGAGAGCATCCACCATGTCAAATCCATGAATACTCCTGCAAGACCCTTTACCTTCACCCTCATCTAAAGACATGATAATAGCTGGTCGGGCATATGTTTCTTTTATACGTGAAGCTACAATTCCTATTACCCCTGCGTGCCAATTTTTATGACCCAATACAATTGCATTTTCATTTTCAAGATCACATTCGGTTTTAACCATATAGAGGGCATCGTTGGTAATTTGCAGAGTGATATCTTTGCGGCGGTTATTTTCTACTTCTAATTCTTCTGCAATCTCTTTTGCTAGTACAGGGTTTTGAGTGGTCAGGAGTTTCACAGCACGAGACGCATCACCCAATCTGCCAGCCGCATTAATTTTAGGCGCCATCCAAAAAACGAGCCTGCCAACTGTTATTTCTTTTCCTAATAATCCACCGGTTTTTTGAAGAGCCGTTATACCCAAATTGGTCTCTTTTTTCATTTGCTTTATGCCATGCTGAACAATGATTCTATTTTCATCCTGGATTGGCACCAAATCGGCAGCGATTCCCAGTGTCACCACATCAGAGTTTTCCCAGGCATACCCGGGGTCATATCCCCCTTTTTCGCAAATCGCCAATGCCAATTTAAAGGCTACACTTGCTCCACATAATCCTTTAAATGGATAGGGACAATCAAATCGATTTGGATTTACAATTGCATAAGCATCAGGAAGTGTTGTGTCTGGTTTATGATGATCGGTGATGATAACATCTAATTCTTTCTCATTGGCATAAGCAACTTTTTCAAATGCATTTATTCCACAATCACAGGAAATGAAAATATCTGCGCCGATATATTTGGCGTAGTCAATTCCCTGTGTAGAAATGCCATACCCTTCTTTTTCCCGACATGGGATATAGTAATGGGATTCTACATTAATTGACTTGAAGAATAGTGTTAGAAATGCAGCTGAGGTTGTACCATCTACATCATAATCGCCAAAAATGAGGATGGGTTTCTTATCAGATATTGCTTTTAATATCCGCTCCACAGCTTTATCCATATCTGCCATAAGAAAGGGGTCGTGCATATGCTGATAATCAGAATAAAAGAAATCCTTGGATTCGGCTATTGAATTAATTCCTCTGAGACTCATTACCCGTGCGATCGTGTGAGGCAGGCTGAAGGTTTCTGCTACCTTATTTACACAGTCTTCATTGACTGTTTTAAATTTCCATTCCGGTTCAATCATATAAAAATGTATGAGGCTGGATCATAAGCCGAATTCTGTTCCGGCAGATGCCGGATAATGGTCATTCATCTGGTCTCGACCTTGCGATCGAGTTCTTGCGATCTACCCATCCGTAACGTGCGAACTACACTGGATTGCTTGATCTTGCTCCAGGCGGGGTTTACCCAGCTATCTATGTTTCCATAAATACTGGTGGTCTCTTACACCACCATTTCACCTATTTCCCAATACAAGATTGGGATGTTTACTTTCTGCTGCACTTGCCGTTCTCACAATGCAGTGAGACCCTCCTCTTAAGAGGCACCTTGTCCTGCGGAGTTCGGACTTTCCTCCCCTCTGCCTACTGGCGGAAAGGCGACCATTTCACCAACCTCAATTATTCTTCTGCACCATCCCAAAATTGTAACACACCACAATTTGGACAGTTAATAATTTTATTATTTTCTTTTATTTCAATAACGGTTTGAGGAGGAAGTTGGCTATAACATCCACCACAAGCTTGTCCAATGATGCTTACCATACCTACACCATCCCGTGCGTGCCGCAAGGATTCATACGCATCTAAATAGGACGGTTCAATATTTTCAAAAATTACAGATCTATTCGATTCCAATTCTTCCTGTTCATGAGTGGTTTCAGCCAATGCTGATTGCAGCTCGGTACGATTGCTTGATAACAATTCAGAAATGGTTTCAATTTTATTAGTATTGAGCTTAATATTTTCCTCTAATTCTGTTTTTTCCTCTTCAAATTTAAGCTGTACATCCTCAGATTCAGTAATAGTTGCCTTCATGTGATCTATTTCCAAACTAATGGCATCATATTCCTTATTTGATTTAACCAAGAAAAGCTGCTCTTTATATTTTCCCAGTTTGGTTGTAAAATCTTCTATTTCAGCTTCATGATGGCGAATATCTTTTTCAATCTCTCCAATCCGATTTTGTTTATGTTCATTTTCTGATTGTAGAGAAGCTACCTCCAATTCCTGTGTTTCCACTGTCACAGGCAAATCCCCCATATGCTCTTTTATCTCAAGAAGGCGCTGATCTATTTCCTGCAGTTTAATGAGTTTTTCTAAGGTTTGCTTCATAATTTATTTCATTAAATCAAAAAATGCACCTATTTAGGTGCATTTAATTTTGATAAATTCTCCCGTTTATTACTCGTATCAATTGAATATTATAATGCTTCATAAGACCGTTAATTTAGACAACTTTTTATTGGAAATACAAGTTATGGGTGAGCTATTTCCATTGGGCTAATTTACTCATCCCCTGTAAATTTCCTCCATATTAATCTAAGGAAAATTCATGTTAGAACAATTACAAAAAGAATTAGTAATCGCCATGAAAGCAGGAGAAAAGGCTAAAATATTGGGCTTGAGAAATATTATCGGAAAATTAAAAGCCTCCCAAATTGACAAAGGGGAAATGTTAACTGATGAGGAATCCCTAAAGATTTTAAAATCTGTTGCAAAACAATTGAAAGAGTCCATTGACCAATATCAAAAAGGCGGTAGGGAAGAATTAGCAGAAAAAGAAGCTTTTGAGTTAACGCTTTTAGAAAAATATTTACCGGAACAATTATCTGAAGAAAAAATTAGAGATGCTGTGAAAAATATTATTAAAAATACCGGTGCAGAATCTATGCAGGATATGGGTAAAGTTATGGGAGCTGTAATAAAAGAATTAGCGGGTAATGCTGATGGCAAATTGGTCCAGAATATTGTACAGGAGGAACTGAATAAATGACAATTACCCCTCCCGATATTGTAATTAGTCTAATACTGGTATTTTTCACTTTTAATGGATTCCGCCATGGATTTATTGAAGAAATGGGGCGCCTTATCAGTCTTGTAGGTGGATTTATATTAGCTTCTAAATTTCACGATTTACTAATACCCTATATTCAACCCTATATAGAAGGTGAAACACTACAGGTTACTGCTGCATACCTGGTGGTTTTTGTAGCATCGGTAATAGTTATCACCATAATTGCAAAAATACTGCAAAAATTTATTGAACTAGTTCTCCTTGGCTGGTTAAACCGTTTATTGGGACTGCTTTTGGGACTGCTTAAAGGTTTCCTCATAGTCAGTCTACTTATTTTTATTATTCAAGCTCTCCCAATTAAACTCGACCAGGAAAATACAATTAGACAAAAATTGGAAAAGGAATCTGTTATGTACCAAATTTGTGACCACGTGAAAGAACTTGTGATTTTAACCATGCCCATGGATAATAAATTGGAAATTATTCAGGAGAAGATTAAAGAAATTTCCGATGAAAATAATGTGCAGAAATTATTAAATCAGCCTTAGAATGCCCCTTATTTAATGAATCTAAATGATTCAATTTGCAGTGCAGAATTTTATAGAGATACCGGATTTGATGTAATTCGTAAATGGCTGAAAGAAAATTGTCTCTGCTCCATAAATGAAGATTTTTTCACGCATATAAAACCATCTTTTAATCTTCAGAAAATCTCTGACATTCAGGACCACTGCAATGAGTTCCTCTCAGGTTTCCAGAGAAAAAATCCTCTCCCCTTAGAAACAATCCCAGATATTTCAAACTGGATTGATTCCCTTAATATTATCGGATTTCAACTTACCTCCGAGAATTTTCGAGAATTGTATCAGATTTTACTTCAATCATCCACGATAAAACGGTATTTAATTAAAAGTGATTTTCCCCTTTGGCATGTTCATGGAAAAAATTTAATACATACAAAAAAATGCCAATCGGAGATTGTAAAAGTATTTGATGATAGTTTTCGAATTAAGAATGGTGCCAGCCCTGAGTTGAAACGCCTTGCTCGTTCACTTTCTAAAACAGAAGGGAATATTAAAGACACGATGCAGAAAGTTTTCTTGCGAGCTAAACAGGAAAATTGGCTTGGGGGCGATCAAATAGTTTTTCGGAATGGACGGTCTGTAATCCCATTGAAAGTCAGTCAAAAGAGAAAAATAAATGGTATTATCCAGGATCAATCCTCAACGGGACAAACTGCATTTGTAGAACCATTAGAAATAGTAGAGTTAAATAACAGATTAACAGAACTTCAATTTGCTATCACTGAAGAAAAACACAAAATTCTCCGTGAGCTTACTTCATTTTTCCAACCATATCATAATGATATTCAAGAATCTTTCAATATTCTGAAGTATATTGATCAGCATAATACCATGGCAAAACTGGCATACCATCTAAATGCTATTTCTCCAGATTTAAACGAAAGTGGGCAATTAAAATTAGACCATGCTGTAAATCCTCTATTTACTTTGGCTGAGAAAGATGCTATCCCCTTAAATATTGAACTAAATCAGGAAAAGATTTTGCTTCTTTCGGGACCAAATGCTGGGGGTAAAACCGTAGTGTTAAAGAGTATCGGCTTATACGCGATAATGGCACAATGCGGACTTTTTATTCCAGCGAAAATGGCACAATTTCCCGTCTATACAAAATTTATGGCAGATATTGGCGATAGACAATCCATAGAGGATGATCTCTCTACTTTTTCTGCCCATATTCAAAACCTTGCTGCAATAGTTAAACAAGCAGATAAAGCTACACTCATTTTGTTAGATGAATTGGGAACTGGTACAGACCCCGACGCGGGAGCAGCTCTATCACGGGC
>JACNLQ010000030.1 GCA_014381415.1 Fidelibacterota bacterium | reverse complement strand
GGCAAAAACTTAGGGATTTGGGACAGGAGTACGGCGCCACTACGGGTCGCCCTCGGAGAGGGGGTGGGTTCGACGGCGCAGCCTCTCATTATTCCGCCCGAGATAATGGACTAACCGAAGTTGCACTAACAAAGGTAGATATCTTAGATCACTTTGAAGAGATAAAGGTATGCGTTGCCTACAAATTGGACGGGAATGAGGTAAAGAATATGTCGGAAGTTTTGCATTGTTTGGAAGATGTAAAACCAGTGTACAAATTATTTAGAGGTTGGATGGAGACTACAACGGGTATTGGTTCTTACAGCGACCTTCCGGAAAAAACACAAGAATATATCCAGTTTATTTCAGACTTTATTGGAGTACCGATAAAAATAATTTCCACTGGCCCCGGTCGAGATGAGATTATTCGGAATTAGTTTTTTTATGGACGGCATCAACTGCATTAATGTAAAGAATTAACTTAGTTAATTCACTCCAAATTAATATTTCACCATGATTGAATACACCACCATCAACACCCCCATTGGGAAAATCTATGTTGCTGCTGTAAAAGAGGGAGTAGTAAAAATTTCGCTTTCCAATGATTTACCTGAAGAATTAGGTTATTGGTGTCAGAAACATCTGGGAGCAGGAGTTCAGGAAGGGTCAGAATATACCCAAAATGCCAAACAGCAAATTTTGAAATATCTTGAAGGCGAATCACAATCTCTGAATTTCTCTATAATTCACCTCAATACCCCGTTTAGAAAAAAAGTTTTACAAGCAGAACGCAATATCCCCTATGGTGAAACCCGTTCTTACGGCGAAGTGGCAAAAATGGTAAAAAATCCCAGGGCAGCCCGAGCAGTAGGGTCAGCCAATGCGGAAAATCCACTCGCATTATATTTCCCTTGCCATCGCATCATCACTTCTGATGGAAAACTCGGTGGATATGGCGGCGGACTCAATATCAAGCAATATTTATTGGATTTGGAAGCACAGAATAAATAATAACCATTCAAATATCCCTCTAACTATGGCACAGCTTTTAGTTAAAAATGAGACCCAAAACAGGATTACCCCTATTTATTGTAAAATATCTGTACCATAGGTAATACCAGTTTCTATTTTTCAAATTACAATTTTTCAATTACCCATCATTTCAAAATTTCACACAATATTCTCTTTAAATTAGCTAAGTATTTTTCTTTTAACTAATTTTCCAGAACCATTTAATTCTGAATTAATAATTACATTTTAACTAATTACGATTTATTCATGGTAACTTTTCCCCCTTATGAATGAACCAAATACAATTAAGAAGGGAATGGATGTAGAATTAGAGATTGAATCTCTTGCTTTTGGGGGAATGGGAGTTTCCCGAATAAACGAAAAAGTCACATTTGTAAAAAATGCCATTCCTGGACAAACGGTAATTGCCCGCATAACTAAAAAGCGATCATCTTATTTGGAAGCACGCTCTTTGGAGGTGTTGAACGAATCCCCCCATTTTGTACCAGTTAAATGCGAACATTTTGCTGATTGCGGCGGCTGTACATTCCAGAATTTAGAGTATGAGCAGCAAGTTTCAGCCAAGGAATTGCAGGTGAAAGATGTCTTTCGACGTATTGGCGGATTTAAGGATGTTAATTGTGATTCCATTGTGAAATGTGATGAAATATTCCATTATCGCAATAAAATGGAGTTTACTTTTTCGAATCAGGAATATGTACCCGAAAGTGAAAAAGACAGGGAACCGTCGAATTTTGCATTGGGATTGCACGCTCCCGGACGCTGGGATAAAATCCTCAATATTAATGAGTGCCATATTCAATCAATAATTGCAAATGAAATTCTCCAAACTATTAAAGCACTTGCAAAGGGAATAGAGCCTTATAATATCAGAGAGCATAGGGGGTTTCTACGGAATGTCATTATTCGGGTGGCTGCAAATACGAATGAAATAATGGTAAATATCGTAACCAGCCGGGATGATCCCCATCTCCTATCCCCGATCTCCGAAGCCATCATAAACCAATTTCCAAATATAACCAGTATCGTCAATAACATCACTTCCCGTAAGGCAGGAGTATCTACCGGTGAGCATCAGATTGTATTGCATGGGAATGAATATATTGTGGAAAAACTTGGGGATTATGAATTCATGATTTCTGCCGATTCATTTTTCCAGACCAATACCCTACAGGCTGAAAAATTATATAACATTATTTTGGAAGAATCAGAGTTAACCGGAAGTGAAATTGTGTACGACCTTTTTTGTGGCACTGGCTCTATCTCTCTCTACCTATCTAAACATGCAAAAATGGTCTATGGTTTTGAGCTGGTAACATCAGCGGTTCAGGATGCCATGCAGAATGCGATCCATAATAAGGTGAAAAATGCATGGTTCTTTGGAGGAAATCTTGAAAATTTGTTTCGTGAAAATACCGAAGCTAAAGAGCTAGAGCTACCGGATGTAATAGTGGTTGACCCACCTCGTGCGGGGTTGCACGCTAAAACAATTGAAGATATATTAGAAAAATCTCCCAAGCGGATTGTGTATGTGTCTTGTAATCCTGCCAGTCAGGCGCGGGATGTTGCGTTGTTGTGCAATGAAAAATATGAACTGGTTAAGCTCCGTCCGGTGGATATGTTTCCCCATACACCACATGTGGAGAATGTCATCACCCTCATTAGAAAATAGAAATGAAACCAGCATTAGAAGTAAAAAATTTACGCAAGGTATATGAAGGGGGATTAGAAGCCTTAAAAGGCATCAACCTGACTATCCCCCAAGGGTCATTTTACGGCCTTTTAGGTCCAAACGGAGCCGGAAAGACCACTACTATAGGTATTATTACGGGGCTTGTAAATATTACCGGGGGATCAGCATCCGTACTGGGGTTTGATTCAGTGTCAGAATTTCGTCAAGCACGAAAATTAATTGGGCTATCCCCACAGGAATTAAATTTTGATGTCTTTTTCAGCATTGGAGAACTATTGGAGCTTCAAGCTGGTTATTATGGTTTATCAAATAAAGCAGCCAAAGAACGTACCACTGTAATGTTGGAGCAATTCGGTTTAACTGAAAAACGAAATTCCAGGGCTCGAGAACTTTCTGGGGGAATGAAACGCAGGGTGCAAATTGCCAAGGCATTGGTGCATGACCCACAAATTGTCATTTTAGATGAACCCACAGCAGGTGTAGATATTGAACTTCGGCACATGCTTTGGAATTATCTACGCCAAATCAATAAAGAGGGTAAAACCATTCTACTTACCACCCATTATATTGAGGAAGCTGAACAACTCTGTGAAACGGTATCTATTATTAATGATGGAAATATTATTGTTACCGATTCACCCGAAAAATTAACCCAGGCTCATGGTATGTCCGGATTGGAAATTACGCTTACTTCTGAGGTGGCAGATTTGAAATTAGATCCCTGGCTATATCATTTAATCGACGGAAAAATTCATGTGAATATAGACCATCCTGAAAAAGAAATGGCGAAAGTTATTAACCAGATTTCAGAACAAGGTGGAGGAATCGAGAATGTTCGAATTTACCGAAGCTCATTGGAAGATGTATTTTTAAAATTAACCGGGAAATCCCTCCATGAAGAAGATGAAAAATTTGAAACTCAAGAGGCATTATTAAATGTTTAGCAGGGGTTTCTGGGTCATAGTGAAGCGGGAAGTAAAACGGTTTATGTTTTTATACAAGCAGACTTTATTGCCCAGTGTTATATCCTCAGGACTATACATTATTGTTTTTGGTGCTGCTATGGGGTCTCGAATTGGTGAAATAAAAGGAGTGGAATATATTCATTTCATCATCCCCGGATTGGTAATGATGTCGGTCATTAACCCTGCTTACCAGAATTCATCATCCAGCATTATGCAGGCAAAATTTTTACGTTTTATTGAGGATATTCTCATAACTCCACTTAGCGGATTAGAAATTAGTTTAAGCTACATCATTGGTGGTACTGTCAGGGGAGTAGTTAACGGGGCATTAGTTTTATTACTGGGATATTTTTTAACGGGACTTCAGATTGATAATTGGTTTTTAACCTTTGTCTATTTATTTGCAGTAGCCTGGGCATTTGCAGGAGCTGGAGTTATTGTTGGTATTTATGCTAAATCGTGGGACAGTATTATGGTTATCACCAATTTTTTCTTTATGCCGCTCATATTTCTGGGAGGTGTTTTTTACTCAATTGAAATGCTGCCTGATTTCTGGCGCAATTTTTCCATGATAAATCCCCTCTATTGGATGATAAATGGACTGCGATATGCAACCCTGGGTATTGCAGAAACTTCGCATGAATTCTCTCTGGGGATTAGTATTTTATTCGCAATATTTTTTTCTTCCCTTGCATCATTTATGTTTTCAAAAGGGTATAGGATTAAGACTTGATTTGGGTGTAAATTGATGGATTAATTAACAGCTAATTTTTGGAGGAAAATTAACTATGGAGGAAGTAATGACACAGAAGGAACAAATAAAACACGATATAGAAAACACACCCATCATTTTGTATATGAAGGGTACAAAAAATCACCCTATGTGTGGGTTTTCAGCACGGGTGGTAAGTATTTTAAATAACCATCCGGTAGTATTTCAGGACGTAAATATTTTAGAGAATCCTGAAATTAGAACCAACCTCTCTGCTCACTCCAATTGGCCAACCATTCCACAGCTCTTTGTAAAGGGTGAACTTATCGGTGGCTGCGATATCGTTATGGAAATGGAAGAAAAAGGTGAATTAGGTGAGGTGTTGCAATCTGCAGGAACTTAGGGGCGTCAATCAAATTTAATTGATAGTAGTTAGTAAATTATCCTATTAAATTTAATTATCTGACCAAAGGTTGGTCGAATCTCATCAAGTTTCCAGCTTGGTGAGATCAGTTATTTTTTCTTCTGGACTTTTTCCCGCCTTTTTGAGGCGCTTTATATTCAAACCAGTCATCTTTAGTAATTTCATGAAAGTAGGAAGCTTCTTCTATTAATATTTTAGCTGTGGTTCTTTTAACTGCGGCAATTTCAACCCGTACACCCTCTGCCTTCAAATGGCGGACTAGTTCAACAAAATCAGAATCACCAGACATAATAATTATAGTATCCACTTTGGAGGAAAGTTGGGTGGCTTTTATAGATAGGGGGATATCGGCGGATTTATGACAGGGGATTACGGCTCCGTAATAATTTTCATGAAGTCTTTCTGCAAATTTGGTTGAAATTGCTTTCCCCTCCCTAAAATAAATCAGACGATTTAATCCACGACCATTTAATAATCTGGGGACCAATTCATCAAAATTTACCATAGTATGGTTGGACTTTGACTCTTCGTGTATGCTACGTTCTATATTATTCCCATCGCATAAAATAGCAACAGATTGAGTTATTTGTATGGCATCCATTTTGCATATTCCTCTTTGATTGAGTCATATATTACCACTTTCCTCATTGAGGAAATAAGAAAATAATAGTACAAAATTGATTAGTTCCCATTGCAAGGTGAACAGACAACTCGGTATATTTTCCTCCCGTTTTTACATACCAATGAAATTATTTGACACAAAAATTATTGCGGTATCCAATCAGAAGGGAGGGGTTGGAAAAACCACTTCGGCAGTAAATATTGCCGCATATTTAGCTGTAACTGAAACCCCAACACTCCTCATAGATATGGACCCCCAGGCAAATGCTACATCCGGTGTGGGAATTGAAGTTGGCTCCTATAAACAATCCATTTATGATGTTGTAATTGGCAATGCAAAACTATCAGATGTGGTTCAGAAAACAGAATTAGAATTTTTGGATGTGGTGCCCTCAAGTGCGCAATTAGTAGGGGCGGAAATTGAATTGGTGAGCCTCTTTTCACGGGAAAGAATGTTAAAGGAGGCCTTGGAAGATGTAGAAGGAAAATATAAATATATCATTATTGACAGTCCGCCATCTCTAGGACTTCTTACCATTAATGTACTAACCTCTGCCCACACAATTATCATTCCTATCCAATGTGAATATTATGCCCTGGAAGGGCTTTCCCAATTGCTGAATACAATCCGAATGGTGCAGAAACATTTGAATAAGGAATTGGAGATTGAGGGGATTTTAATAACTATGTATGATCACAGGCTCAACCTGTCCCGACAAGTGGTGCAGGAACTACACGAATATTTTGGAGATAAAGTGTATGAAACCTATATTAAAAGAAACGTACGCCTTGGGGAGGCACCCAGTCATGGGAAGCCTATTTTACTTTATGATGCAACCTCAACAGGAGCGCATAATTATATGAATCTTGTAACTGAATTCTTAAATAATAATGGCTGAAAAAAGATTAGGAAAAGGTCTTGATGCTCTCATTCCGTCTTATGCAACGGATGATCGTCATATTGATAGCGCCGTACCATTAAGTCAAATAATTCCCAATAGAAACCAGCCACGTCAGGATTTTAATTCCGAGCAAATGGAGGAGCTCACTGCTTCCATTAAGGAGAATGGAATTTTACAACCCTTAACGGTACGTGAATTAGAAGATGGGAATTTTGAACTCATAGCTGGTGAACGGCGGTTGCGGGCTGCAAAAGATGCCGGGTTAGGAACGGTTCCCGTTTATATTCTCAGTGTTGATGCTGATGTGGAAATGATGGAATATGCCCTTGTGGAAAATATTCAACGTGTGGATCTGAAGCCTCTAGAGAAAGCTGAAGGATATGCCATTTTAAGTGGGAAATATGATCTTTCCCACGATGATATTGCCAAGCGTGTGGGGAAAAGCAGACCAGCTATTGCCAATGCACTCCGTCTTTTGAAATTACCCCCCGAAATAAAATCCAGTTTAAATTCCGGAAAAATATCTACAGGTCATGCACTGGCAATTTTAGGATTACGAAAATCCATCCAAATGATGACGCTGCATCAAAAAGTTGTCCGAGAAGAATTAAGTGTCCGGCAAACGGAAGCATTGGTAAAGAAATATTCTGAATCGTTTAAAAGCAATTTAAAAGTAAAATTAGTTGCCCCCAAAGAAACAGATGTTATTCATATTGAAAATGAACTAATATCAATTCTTGGGACAAAAGTTGCTATCAAAAAAAATCAAAAGGGTAAAGGTAAAATTCAAATTGAATTTTACTCTGAAAACGATTTTCAACGGATATTAGAAATAATTTCAAGTTCTGAAAAATAATCATAAATAGTATTTGCCCCCCAATTTTAAAACCCCCTAATTTTCCAGTCTGTCATTGCATTGAATAAGAAGTTTTATACCGTTTTTTTTGCATCTGAGAAGAATCAATATAGTCGTTCTTTTCAGGTATCAAGAAATGGGCTAATCATTTCTTCGATCTTTGGAATTATAATTATTGGATTGGCTATCATAGGAGGCTTACGGCTCGCAAACCGAGAGCCATTAACTCGAGAATTGCGAAATCTGGTAAAAGATAGTGCGCTGTTGAAAAATATTATTAATGATTTGGAATATAGTAAAGACTTTGACACTTTAAATACCTATGAAATTTTTTTAACAGGATTTTACTCTTCTCATAAAATGGGGTATCCCAATGTGGCACCGGTTGAGGGATATGTTACTCGGGGTTTGCAGCATGAAAATAACCACATGGGAATTGACATAGCAGCTAAGAATCTCGATGAAGTTCGGGTTCCCGGCGATGGGAAAGTAGTGTTTTGTGGAAAGAGTGAAGACTTAGGTAATACAATAATTGTAAATCATCCTGGCGGGTTTATAACACTTTATGGACATAATGACACCATTTTAGTACAATCGGGGGATGAGGTAATAAAAAATCAGGTTATATCTCTAGTTGGAGAAACCGGTAAAAGTCAGGGACCGCATTTACATTTTGAAATTTGGAAAAATAATCAGGTATTAGATCCTCGGGAAATAATCCCGGAATATAAAGAAAAAGATGTTTCAATCGGACAAACCAGAAAGTAAAACCAGCTCCATCCTTGGGCCGGAATTGGAAATTCACGGAGATGTTAAGGTCTCTGGGAGTTTGCTCATTTATGGTAAAGTATTTGGAAATATTCAGTCCAATGGTGCTGTGAGGACAGCAAACGGTTCAGTAGTCAACGGGAATATATCCGCTAAGGAAGCAGCCATTGGTGGTAAAGTTGATGGTGATTTAAATGTAGAAAAAAAAGTGACTCTGGGTGACACATCTTTTTTATCTGGAAACCTGAAAGCAGCCATTTTGACGATTGAAGAGGGTGCAAAATTCGATGGTGTATGCAGTATGGCAAAAGATAGTAAAACTGCAAAGACTGAAACTTGATTTTCTATTTTATTAGAGATGAAATAATTCAACGCTGATTTTCGGAGCGTTTTTTTAATGTCTGAAAATGATGGAAAAGGTTTGCAAAGAGCAGTTGGTGCTTCCTATTCTGTTTTAGGAGCTTTAGGATTATTTGGGATTGGGGGGTATTGGCTGGATCAATATAGAGGGAGCGAAAATTTTTGGGTGGTTATTGGATTATTGGTGGGTGTTGTAGTAGGACTATATGAACTGTCAAAGTATGTATTAAAAAAATGATTTTATTAATGAACATTATAATTGCGTTAGTAGGTTTTATTGGAATAATAGTTGCAAAAAAGTTGTCCAGCCAAACTGAAATGGTTGATTTTAAAAATCACTTTTTAATTTTAGGCATAAAGGTAGTTTTCATTTCTGCAATCATCAGCATATTTTGTTTAAGTACAGAAAAAAATACTCACGCACTTTTTATTTTAACAGGAATTCTAAATTTAATAGTGTTTCATTTTATTGAAGCATTTGCAACTCAAAAAGTGTTGATTAATAATAGGAACTTAAATGCCTGACCCCCACAGTGGATCCTTAGGTGGAGTCATTCTCCATCATGTTACAAATGATTTAAACCATACATTTTTGGAATTATCTTTTTTGGGTATGGATATGTCAATCACCAAACATGTTATCATGTTATGGCTTGCCGCAGCAGTTACAGTTGGATTAGCAGTATGGGGTACTCGGAGATATCGAAAAGATATTGATGCACAACCAAAAGGATTAAGTCATATCTTTGAACTATTAATGAATTTTATCCGGGAGGATATTGTAAATCCAAACATTGGTCTAAGTTATAGTAAAATATGGACACCCCTAATAACAACTTATTTCATTTTTATTTTGATATGTAATTTTCTAGGGATGATACCATTTTTTGATTATTTACCGGGTGGTAGCACTACAGTAACTGGAAATTTTCAGGCTACTGTGGGGTTAGCGAGTATAACATTTTTTTCCATTATTGTGGCTGGTTCTATGAAACATGGTTTTTTTGGTTATTGGAAAAATATGATCCCTGGGAATGTTCCTGCACCAGTTTTACTCATTCTCATTCCGATTGAAATATTAGGAATGTTTGTACGACCCTTTGCTCTTACAATGCGATTGGGTGCAAATATGACTGCTGGTCATATTGGAATGGTTGCAATTTTTGCACTTCCAATTTTGTTAAAATCAGCACCAATAGGTATTATATCAATTATGCTAAATACCGGTATTTATTTTCTTGAAATGATTGTGAGCTTTGTGCAGGCTTACGTCTTTACATTATTGTCTTCAGTATTTATTGGTATGGCAATTCATGCAGAGCATTAAAATTTAGTAAAAAAAGTAACTTAAATAAAAAACAATAAGGAGAATCACAGTATGTTAAAAATGAGATTTTTGTTAACATCATTAATTACAACCACATTTGCAATGGCTGCCGATGGTGCCTTTGGTGCAGCAATTGGAGCAGGTATGGTTGTTATAGGTGCCGGAATTGGTATAGGCTTATTTGCTTCTGCAGCAGCACATGCCACTGCTCGGCAGCCTGAAGCAGCAGGTGATATTCGAACAACCGTAAATCTACCTCTCTTCCTTCTGGAAGGTGTTGCAATTATTGGATTGGTTGTTTGTATTTTAGCTGTTGTGCTTTAAAATAAGGTTCAATTAATATGGTTATAGCAGGGAAAATACTTGCTGCGCTAACTCTTGTTGGTCAAATCATGGCTGGTGGACACGAAGGTACTGGTCATGAAGGAAGCTGGATGGATAAATGGCTTCTCAGTTATGATTTTGGGTTGACCATTTGGACAATTATTACCTTTTTCATTGTTCTGGCAATTTTAAAATGGAAAGCATGGGGTCCGCTCATTAATGCGTTGGATAAACGTGAAGAAGACATCCGGAATGCACTTTCATCCGCTGAAAAAGCCAGAGAAGATGCAGATAAAGTAGCAGAGGATTATGACGAAATGATCCGGAAAGCCCAGGCAGAAGCCCAGAAGATTGTTGCTGAGAGTAAATCTACAGGCGAGAGGGTAAGAGAAGAAATAAAAGTAACTGCGGAAAAAGAAGCTGGTGATATACTTGAAAAAGCACAAAAACAGATTCAATCTGAAAAGGCTAATGCCATTCAGGAGATCAGGTCTGCTGTAGTGGAGCTTTCACTTCAAGCGGCTTCTAAAGTTATTGAAAAAAATCTGGACTCTGAAGATAATCGCAGGCTCATTAAAGAAACCGTAGATGGTATTGGGAAAGCCTGATGAAAAATAATCGGGAAGTGAAGAAATATACCGGAGCAGTATTTGCAGTTGCTGAAAAGTCTGGACGATTGTCTGAAGTATCACAGCATCTCAATACATTGTTAAAGGTATATAAAGCTTCTCCGGAATTGCGGTTATTTTTACAAAGTCAGCGAATTCCATTTGAGAATAAATCCAATATTCTACAAGTGGTATTGAAAGATGTCCTTTCGGAATTTGGATTTGAACTATTATTTCGATTGCTGAATGATGGACGAATTCAAATCCTTGAAGAAATTATCAAAAGGGTTCAATTTTTAATTGATTCCAAAAGTGGAGCATTGAAAGTAAAAGTTTCCACCACTTCCCCTTTAAATGATAATGAGTTAAATGACCTCGCGTTAGGAATTGAGAAGCAACTTGAAAAGAAGATAGAAATGGAAGCTGTTGTTGATCCCGATATTTTGGGTGGTGTTAAATTTAGAATTGGAAACACCATAATAGATGGATCTATAGCCACTCGGTTACAGAAATTGGGTAATTCACTCTATCTAAAGTAAATACTAATTGGAGAATTTATGGAAATCAAAACGGAAGAAATAACATCATTACTTAAGCAACAACTTCAGGAGTTTCAGGTTGACCTGGATGTTTCAGAAGTAGGTGAAGTACTTATGGTGGGCGATGGTGTTGCACGAGTGAGTGGATTGGAAAATGTCATGAGCTCTGAGCTTGTGGAGCTTCCAAATGGTGTTTTTGGAATGGCATTAAATCTGGAAGAGGACAATGTTGGCTTGGTACTGTTTGGTGACAGCCGTCTGGTGAAAGAAGGTGATTTGGCAAAACGAACAGGCAAGGTTGTAGAAGTCCCTGTTGGTAATGAAATGCTGGGGAGAGTTGTAAATCCACTTGGGCAGCCAGTTGATGGGAAGGGGCCTATTAATGCCAAAGAATCATTACCAGTCGAGCGGAAAGCATTGGGTGTGATGGCACGGCAGCCGGTGAAAGAACCCCTGCAAACCGGCCTGAAGGCAATTGACAGTATGATACCTATTGGACGAGGTCAACGTGAATTAATCATCGGAGACCGCCAGACTGGGAAAACTGCTATTGCTGTAGATGCCATAATTAATCAGAAATACACACACGATACTGATTCACCTGTATATTGCATCTATGTTGCCATTGGACAGAAAGCCTCAACGGTTGCCAGCATAGTTTCTGAGTTGGAAGCCAACGGTGCTATGGAATATACAACGGTGGTGACTTCCAATGCTTCTGAAGCAGCCCCCTCACAGTTTATTGCTCCCTATGCCGGATGTGCAATGGGTGAATATTTCAGAGATAACGGCAAACATGCCCTCATTATTTATGATGATTTGTCAAAACAAGCGGTGGCTTATAGGCAAATGTCATTGGTATTGCGACGTCCACCTGGGCGAGAAGCATTCCCCGGTGATGTGTTCTACTTGCACAGCCGTTTACTGGAACGGGCATCCAAACTTTCAGATGCATTAGGCGGTGGATCGCTCACAGCCCTTCCTATTATTGAAACGCAGGAAGGCGACGTTGCAGCCTATATCCCTACCAATGTAATTTCAATTACTGATGGTCAGATTTACCTGGAAAACAATCTATTCAATTCTGGTATTCGGCCAGCCATTGATGTAGGGTTGTCAGTATCCCGTGTTGGTGGTGCAGCTCAAATAAAAGCTATGAAAAAAGTTGCAGGAACATTGAGGCTTGATTTGGCACAATTCCGTGAATTGGAAGCCTTTGCTAAATTTGGGTCAGACTTGGATAAAGCTACCCTTGCCCAGTTAACCCGTGGTGAGCGAATGGTGGAAATCTTGAAACAGAACCAGTATGTACCTATGGATGTTGAACACCAAGTTGCTATTATTTATGCTGCCAGTCAAGGTATTCTTGATGATATTCCCAATGAAAAAGTAGGTGAATTTGAAAAGGGATTACTGGATCACCTGAATGCAAATCATGAGGAAACGCTCAAGACAATCAGTAGCAGTGGGGAAATATCGGATGAAACCGGTAAGGAATTGAAAAAGGCGATTGAAGATTTTAAAAAGGGATTTTCAGTTTAATCTATGGCAAATCTTAAGGATATCCGTGACCGGATAAAGTCGGTTAAATCTATCCAGCAGGTGACCAATGCCATGAAAATGGTTGCCGCTGCCAAAATGCGCCGAGCTCAGGAAAATATGGAAATGGCACGACCTTATTCCAGCCGCCTGGCAGAAATGCTTGATTCACTCATACCGGAAATAGACCGGAGCCTCATGCCTGAACTTAATGTACGTCCTGTAAATAACACGTTGTTTGTGGTAATCACTGCGGACAGAGGTATGGCTGGTGCATTTAACCACAATGTGCTCAGAGAAGCCCATCAGGCAATTGATACAGTAGGGAAAGATAATTCAGTTATTCTCAGCGTAGGTAAAAAAGCCTGTGGATACTTCAAAAACCGTAACTACCCAATCGCCTTGGAATTTATGGACTTTTGGAATGAGTTGGGTTATGAACATGCTATGAACATCGGGATTGAAATCGTAACAAGGTTTGTAAAAGGTGAAGTGGATCAGGTACAAGTGATTTACAATCGTTTTATAAATGTAGGCCGTCAGGAAATTCGCAATGATACTTTCCTACCCATGAGTTATAGTCCAGAGAAAAAAGAAGAGCAATATAAACCTGAACGGCTTTTTGAGCCTTCAAAAGAAGCAGTAGTGAAATCAATTATCCCCCGCTACTTAAATACCCAAATGTGGCAATATCTACTGGAATCAAATGCATCGGAACAGGCAGCACGAATGCTGGCTATGGAAAATGCCACTTCAAATGCCAGGGATATGATCAAGGATCTAACATTACAATTTAATAAAGCGCGCCAGACTGCAATTACCACTGAAATGCTGGAAATTGTGAGTGGCGCAGAAGCACTAAATTAATAGAGGAATTTTACATGTCTGAAATCGGAAAAGTATCACAAATCATGGGCGCAGTTGTTGATGTTACCTTTGAAGACGGTCGACTGCCGGAAATTATGAATGCCCTGGAAATTGACCGTAATGGTGAAGGCAAACTAGTATTGGAAGTTGCTCAGCATCTGGGTGATAGTATTGTACGGACCATAGCAATGGATACCACTGACGGGGTCACCCGGGGACAAAAAGTCACCGATACCGGTAGTCCTATTATGGTTCCAGCAGGACCGGAAACACTGGGAAGGCTGTTTGATGTTCTGGGAAATACCATTGATGAGAAGGGTGAGTTTTCATCAAAATCAAAGCTACCCATTCACCGGGCTGCTCCACTTCATAAAGACCTTACAACCTCACGAGAAGTACTGGTAACCGGGATCAAGGTAGTTGACCTTATGGAGCCTTATACCCGGGGTGGAAAAACAGGCCTTTTTGGCGGTGCCGGTGTAGGCAAGACTGTACTTATACAGGAACTTATCCGCAATATTGCTACGGAGCATGGCGGTTACTCTGTATTTGCCGGAGTGGGAGAACGAACCCGTGAAGGAAATGACTTATACAATGAAATGACTGAGTCAGGCGTTATTGATAAGACTACCATGGTATTCGGCCAGATGAATGAACCGCCTGGGGCACGGCTGAGAGTAGCGCTTTCCGGACTGGCAATGGCTGAGTATTTCCGTGATGAAGAAGGTCGGGATGTGCTATTGTTTATTGATAATATTTTCCGTTTTACACAGGCCGGTTCTGAAGTATCAGCATTGCTGGGAAGAATGCCTTCAGCAGTTGGATATCAACCCACACTTTCAACGGAAATGGGTGATCTGCAAGAACGGATTACCTCTACCAATAAGGGATCTATAACTTCGATTCAGGCAGTTTATGTACCAGCTGATGATCTTACCGATCCAGCGCCGGCTACAGCATTTGCTCACCTGGATGCAACCACAGTACTGGAAAGAAAAATTGCAGAGCTGGGAATATATCCTGCGGTTGATCCTCTGCTTTCCACCTCCCGGATCATGGATCCGCGAGTGATTGGAGATCGACATTATGCGGTTGCAAGAAATGTTCAATCCGTATTACAGAAATACAAAGACCTCCAGGATATTATTGCAATTTTGGGAATGGATGAGCTTTCTGATGAGGATAAACTCACAGTGGGAAGAGCAAGAAAAATGCAGAAATTTATGTCACAGCCATTCTTTGTTGCAGAACAGTTCACGGGAGTTGAGGGCAGATACGTTTCTCTGGAAGATACCGTTTCAGGTTTTGAAGCCATTCTTAATGGTGATTGTGATGAATATCCAGAAAATGCTTTTGCCTATGTGGGTTCTATTGATGAGGCAGCAGAAAAGGCAAAAACCATGGCTGAGGATTAGAATTGACAAAGACCTTTCAACTTGAAATAATTACACCTACCCAAATTTTCACAGAGGGTCAGGTGAGTTACGTGCGAGCAGAATCACCAGATGGTCTATTTGGAATTATGGCCCACCATACCGCAGCCACAGTTACCCTTGGAATTGGTGAAGTGAAAGTTGTAAAAAATGGAAAAGAATATTATTATGCAACTAATGGGGGTTTTGCTGATATCCAACCTGAAAGCGTATTACTTCTTTTGGAAACAGCCGAATTGGTTTCTGATATTGATAAAGATCGTGCTGAAAAAGCAAGAAAAAGAGCATTGGATCGGCTTAAAGATAAAAAAATGGATAAAGTCCGTTCCCGTACTGCCATTGCAAAAGCTGAAAATCGTCTTAGAGTTTCCCGCAGGTAAATAATACCATTTTAAATGGCGAATTAATTGAGAAAATCAGGATTAATCCTGTGAAAAAAATCTCAAAAGAATTTGGAACCTTCCATTCAATCTTCACGTATATAAACAAATCCATCAAAAAGGGAGATATATGAAAAAACTATTAATCATACAAATTATTTTATTAATTATAGTTGGCTGTACAAAAAAACAAGAGTTAATAACACCAGAAAAACTTTTAGAATCGAATGAAATTGTAATCGCCGATTCGATATCTGAAAATAATAAAATGGTAAGTGACACTTTTATCCCTACTGAAGAAATAATTAATGAACCAGAACCTGTAGCCGTTGAAGAAATATTTCCAGAAGAAGAAGTGGAAGAAATCCCTGAAATTATTGAGGTGAGTGAGCCGCAAACATCTATTCAACGAGAATTTGATTACGACCAGTTATTCCCTGATAGTATTTGGACCGAGTATATGACCAAACGAGGGGATTATCTATCTCTCATAGCTTATAAGGAATACAACAATGCCAATGAATGGCGGCGTATTTACCAGTGGAATAGGGAACATTGGGAGGAAAAGGGAATTGGTCCGGACAGAGATAATCCTAATTTTATTTATCCTTATCGTGAACTGGATTTAAAGAAGCCAGCTGAAAATGCTATCGAATGGGCATATGACAGTTATAATCATGTGGTTGAAAGTGGTGAAACATTATGGACAATTGCTCAAAAAGAATATGGTGACGAATTGGCTTGGGTAGTATTATTCTGGGATAATGAAGATTTATTAAATAGTCAAGATGGGAAACTCATTCCGGGTATGCAATTGAAGGTCCGCTCAGAGCTTTGGCCTGAGGTGGAATAGGGATATTAGAAATTTAAGATATAAGAAAGAAGATTTAAGATTTTAAGTTCCGCATTCCAAAATCCAAAATCCGAATTCAAAATGATTGTCGGGTTAGCCATCTGTTATTGAGCCATTAGATAGAAAGTTGAAATTCGATATACACCTGCGATATTCGATTTTTAAAGCAAAACACCTCATTCCACAAACATATCAAATGCATTGGATATCATTTCAACTTTAATGGGCGTGGAGCCCATAATTTCACCATCAATATTTAATATCTCATCAGTTTCAGGTAGGAGTGAAAACTTGGAAGTTTGATAATATTCCACCTCCGGTTCATTGATATGGGAACCATCAAACAATTTAGGTAAAATCTGTAAAAGTCGTAGGCGAGACATCTTGGACCGCACTACCACTAAATCCATAAGACCATCATCCAATTTAGCCTTAGGAGCCATTTTCATACCCTTTCCTACATGAATGGAGTTGCAGGCAATTATGAAGGTAAAATGATTTTCAATATTTTGATCATCCATAATGAGAATGGCAGAGCGGGATTTATGCTTGAATACTTCCAAAACACTTAGGATGGTATAGCGATTGGTTCCCATCCACCGAAAATGTTCAGCTTTTTTACCCACATCCGTAACCATTCCCCAGCCAATCATATTATTTGAATATTTTACAACATGATTAACTTCAACTTTGGCGGTATCTAATGGTTGAGTTTTCCCTTTGATAATGGCTTTCGCAGCTTTCAAAGGGTCAGTGAGCTGGAGATCATGCATATACGAATTTCCAGAACCACCTGGAATAATTCCGATAGGGATTTTATGTCCATCGTGACGGGAAAGCATGCCGTTGATAATTTCATGAAGCGTACCATCCCCACCAATACCGATAAACCCATCATATTCTGTAATTTTTAATTGATTGGCAAGCTCTTTTGCATGCCCTGCAAATGTGGTTTCAATTACGAAAAGTTCAGCCCCGGCTGCATCAAATATGGGTTTAATTTGTTTCAGTAAACGAGGTCCCTTTTTGGTACCTCCATGTGGATTTACAGTTATAATAAATTTCATAATTAATAGTACCTTATTTAATAAGTCTTAAGTTAATTGGATATCGATATGATTTCCCATCATTCGCACTAATTGCAGCTACAATAGTAATAATAAAATCAAAAATGCCAAGGCCAATCAGAAAAGGAATACCTATGAGAATAATACTGAATATTGCCGAGGTAATGAAATAAATAGTCATGCTAATTTGAAAATTCAAGACTTCCCTGCCCTGATCTGCAACTAAGGGTAAGTCATCCCGTTTTGACAGCCAGATTATAAGGGGGGCTATTATATTCCCTAAGGGGAATATAAATCCAATAAAAGTGCTAAAATGGCAGAGCATAGCCCAGGTTCGCTCATCTTTCGAGGGGGTGGTTTCAATTGGTTGTGTTGATTCTTCAGACATTATTATCCTCAGTTTAGTTAATTATAATTTACTAATTTATTTGGTTGAATTCCTTCAATTTCATCACCATAGTACCAACATTTGTTTTCATTTCAATTTTAACCGGTAGTTTAATACCGTCATTTGATAGCCAAACACGTAATTGGCCATTATTTTTCATCAGTGGTTTTCCATCGGGAGATACGGGTTCCACTTTCAGGCATTCAAAATTACCGGCAGGAACTTTAATCTTTTCTTTTCCCGTTATATTTACCCACACTTCTCTTACTTTTTTCTCACCGGCAGATAAAAAATGAAATGAATCTCCCAAGGATAATTTCTGACTTCGTAGAAAATAAATAAAGGCTATAGGGTCATATACTGGTTCTGAGATGGTGAAATATTTTTTATTCCAAATAAGGAGGCTATCTCCAATTGTATGAACTGAATGATTTCGATGGTATTTTCCTTCTCGAATTTCTTTAACCGCTTTTAAGAGCGAAAAATCATCTACATTTAACCAGGAAAGTGTTTCATCCCGGACTGTATAAAAAGCATCCAGAAAGGAATTTGTTTTTACGGATGTATCTAGTAGGAAGGTAGGTTCTCCGTTAAGGGAGTCAGATGATATTGAAAGTATTGCATTCCCTGCTGGGAATAATCTAAATCCCGCTGAATAGATTAATTCTTCTCCAACAAAATTGGGAAGTCCTGCCCAGATGAAAGTTGTTGCAAGAATGAGTAGATAAAACTTTTGTTTAATCATCGGGAAATATTGCTTCAATGATAGCATCCGAAGCCAGTTTTTGTTCGTTAAGGAAATTTACCATATTTTCACTGATTAATTTCAATTTTGATGGATTACCCAGAAGGGTTAAAAATTGAACAAAATCATCTGTGTTATTAATTACGGTAGCCAGTTTATTTTTCACCAATGAAACTGCCATGTCCACAATCTGATAATTGGGACCAAAACTCACTACATTTTCATAGATGGCGGGTTCAATGACTGAGTGAACACCTGCCCCAAATCCTGCTCCCACAAAAGCTGCATTTGAATACTTATAAAGATTTGCTAGGATGCCAATTTTATTAATAATGATTACGCGGGAATTTTTTAATTTCTCTTTTTCAGAATAATATGCCCAAGGAAATCCAACCTCAGCTAATTTATTTTCAATTATCAGTAATTCAGATTTATTAATTTCATGGGGAACAATAATTATTCGCTGGTCTTTTTCTTCAAGAGATTGGCTGCCGTTAGGATAGTATTTTGCAAATCCATCAAAAATTACAGAATAATCGGATGGAATAATACTTCCTAAAATGAGAGTACGGGATAAAGCAAAACATTCTGGTAGTAATGGATTCTTATTTTCAGCTTTTTGTTCGACTACCCTGTCTAATCGGCTGTCTCCTGTAACCAGTATTTTTTCAGAGGGTACCAAATTCAGCAAATTATTTTTCAATCGTTCAGATCCCGTGAGTATGAGGTTGAAGTTACTAAATATTTGTTTCATGAATTTACGAAGGAACCAAGAATTATAATGTTGATCCCGGTATAAATTTGCATTTATCAAAACCGTAATTATTCCCAATTGCTGAGCGATGAAAAGGTGAGTTGGCCAAATGTCGTTGCGAGTAATGATATAATATTGGATGTCAAACTTTCGGAAAAACAATTTCGCAGACCAGGGAAAATCAAAGGGATGATAACAGACAGCATCTGCTAAAGTGGTATCTTTTTCAACGGTGAAAATGGTAGGTGAAAAAAACGTCAACAGAATAAAATATCTGGATCGATCTATTTTCTTTAGAATGGGTTTGAGTTGCTCATATTCCCCCGTAGATGCAGCGTGAAAAAGTACAACCTGCTTCACATCTCCATTCTCCTTTCTCCTTTCTTCTGCCAGAAGCCAGGTAGATTTTTGATTCAGCCAATGATGCCGTAATTTTGGGGTGAAGAGTGCAAAAACTGGAAGAAGAATCCACAATATCGGGGAAAGCAGCCAATAAAGGCAAAGGAGAAACACCAGTATTATTGTGCGTTCAGGATAATATCAGCAAATTCCCGAAAAGCCCCATTACCACCTTGACGGGTGGTGATATAATCGGGAGTAAACTGATCTAGGATGGGACTATTCCCAGCCAAAGCTGAAAAGCCAACTGCTTTTAACACCTCTAAATCATTTACATCATCACCGATGAATGCAATTTCATCCATGGGGATTTCATATTTTTTACTTAAATAAGTGAGTCTTTTCAGTTTTTCATGCTCATCTACATAGACTTCGTCAATATGTAATTTTTCAGCCCGAGCAATGACAATATCCGAATTTTCACCGGTGAGAATAGCAACAATTATTCCCTTTTTTTTCAGCATCGCAGTTGCCATCCCATCATAGGTGGAGAATGCTTTCATCCACTCACCCTCAGGCGTAACATACATTCGAGCATCTGTCCATACGCCATCGATATCGGTACCGATCATTTTTATTTTTTTGGCTTTAGCGCTTAATTCTGCCATTGAATATCATCTTCCATGATCACCTGATCTGTTGGGATATTAATCTTACATATTTTACCTATGAGCTCATTCAACCGTATGGGAGAAATACCTGTCCCTGGACCTTTTGTGGTAAGCATGTCTGCTGTAATAGTATCACCTGAATTTATATCCACAGCCGACACAATACTTTTGGAGAGTTTTCTAAATACCGGTGCTTCAGAATCCTGTACCTTCTTTTCGGTGCTGCCCATTGCCTCCTCAATATGGTGAATATCCCGCACCATTTTTGAAAACCCCTGTGGTTCAAGAGAGGCTGCATGATCTCCCCCTTTCATAGTTCGGTCTAAGGTGAAATGACGTTCAATGATTCTGGCTCCCAAGGCCACCGCAGCAGGCGGAATGGCAATACCCTGTTCATGTCCTGAATAGCCTATAATGGCATTCGGAAATTCTTTTATATATGTTTGTAATACGTTCAAATGTACTTCTGAAAATGCAGAAGGGTAGGTAGAGGTGCATTGTAAAATGGCAATTTGATTATTAAGCTGTATAATTTGAGAATAAGCTGCTTGTACCATTTTCATATCTGCCATCCCCGTTGATAAAATCATGGGTTTATTTTTCTTTGCAGTGTGGATAAGTAATGGGAAATTTGTAAGATCTGCCGATGCCATTTTAAAATATGGGATGCCAAGTTCATCTAAAAAATCTATACTTTCCTCATCCCATCCGGAGGCACAAAAGATTATGTTGATTTCTTCACAAAATGAAAATAACTGCTGGTAGTCTGATTCGGACAGTTCAAGAGCTTTTTTATGTTCTCCGTAGGTTTTACCGAAGCTATTGCGATTATCGTAAGCCATCTCCAGCCCAGCTTTAGTAAGAATTCGGGATATACTCCGCTTCTGTAATTTTACGGCATCAGCCCCACATTCCTTTGCTTTTTGGATGAGCTCCCTTGCAATATTCACATCACCCTGATGATTTATCCCTATTTCAGCAATTATGAAAGCGGGGTAGTTTTCACCAACTGTTTTATTACCTAGCACTAAATTATTCATATTTCTATTATAAATTCTCTTCTTAAAGTCACATTTCTATTTTAAAATTACGCCAGTTTCAACAGCCAGAATTCGGGGAAGATGCACAGCAATTTGTCTCCAACTGTTTCCTTCATTATCACTCATCCACAAAGAGCCTGAAGTGGTACCAAAATAAACTCCAGCACTATTCATACAGTCTGTAGTAAGCCCTCTTCTCAAAACTGTAAACCAGGCATTGCGCATGGGCAGTCCAATATCTTGCCGAAACCAAGTATCACCACCATCATTTGAGCAGTAAAGGGCTGGCTGACCTTCAGGGCTCACCCGGGACCAGGCCTCATTACCATCAATTGGGAATACCCAAATGGTGTTGGGATCAGCAGGATGTACCGCTATGGGGAAGCCGATATCTCCGATATCTGCCGGCATATTATCTCCGATTCTAACCCATTTATTTTCGGGACGATCAATACGATAAATTCCACAGTGATTTTGCTGATATAAGCGCTGAGGTTCAAAGGGGTGGAAAATTAAAGAGTGGGGGTCATGACCATAATCAGGTGATCCTTTTAAATAATCTACTTTCAATCCATTATTCATTGGTTCCCAGGATTTCCCCTGATCCTTAGTCTCAAATATACCGCCGTATGACATCCCTATATACATGTGGTGAGCATCCATAGGGTCGATCAAAATTGAATGCAGTTTTGGAACCTTTGGGTATCCCTCAGGACTATTAGCTGTCCATTTTGCCCACTTGGAATTACTGTTGAATCCTTCAACGGATTCCCAGGTATCACCACCATCTTCTGATCTGAATAATCCCTGAGGGGAAGTGCCGGCATACCATACTTTGCCCTCACTATCATGCCCGGGTGTCAGGTAATAGATATGGTCTATTTTGCGTTTAAGATTGTCTTTTGGAAATACGGGTTGTTTTCCTGCAGGATTCCAGGTTTTACCAAAATCTTTTGACCAATAAATAGTTGTACCTGATTGGCGTGATTGAACGGATGCCAGTAGGGTTTTATTGTCTCGAGGATCTAATACTAAATGATGTACAACCGAACCCAGAAAATGAGGACCATTCACATCCCAATGGCGTCGGTCGCTGTCAGAGTAATACAGAAAGGCACCCTTTTCAGTTGCCACCAATAAAATCAGTTCAGATATTTCATCCCGTACAAAGACAATTGCTTGTTTTTCTTCCGCCATTACCATGGATTTTCTCCAAAATTAATCTGTGAATATAAAAACATCTTTAGGGATGGAAAAAGAGATATGGAAAGGAAAATTTAATTAGGGAAATTGGATTTAGGAATTCTTATGTCTTAGTGTTCAGTCTTTTTGAACAATACCTAATCCCCAAAACCCCAATAAGCTGGAATGCATGTTGACCCAATATCAAATTTCAAGTTTCAATCCTAATAGCTTCCATCACCCCAATGTACGTCGATAATACTCAAAGGGGGTTTTTAAACCATACCAGTGGGGAAAAACTTTTACAATTTCAGTTTTACCTGGAAAACTATTGGATATGCCCTGTTCAACATGCCCTGTTATAAAATGATACTTCTGTTTTTTTGCCCAGTTGACGTAAATCCGTTTAAGGGTTTTACCATAACCACCTTTACCACGATACTTACTATTGACAACAAATGCGTAGGTATAGAGGGTATTTTTCTTCCCTAAATTAACATCAAAATGAGACCAGCTTTCCTGTTTAAAATATTCCAGGGGAACGCCAATAATATAACCGATAATTTCACCTTTCAATCGAGCAAGAAAAGGAAGAGTTTCTGAATTAAAATATTTGGGGATATTGGTTTTGGTGAGTAGTGCTTGAGAGCCAAATCTATCTGCCATGAATTGGGATATATCCACAAGTCCCGGAATATCGTCTTTTCCGACTTTTTTTACCAGTTCGATACGGAAGTTGAATGCGCTGGCTGCAATCACCTTAACCTCCGATTTTTCATCCATTTTTAATAAAAGTTGTTCCATGGGCGGGGAAGTAATTTAGTGGGTGGCTTGTTTTAATACAAACTGCAAATTCAGAGTTATGAGCATTTTTTATTCTAAGGGAAACACCTTTATATTTAATGCTGTGGAATTATCATTTAATAAGCGATTGCAATCTATATGTGAGGCGAAATCAAATTCACTTTGCATCGGACTGGATATAGACCCAGATAAATTTCCATCTGGAGTAGATACTTCACTTTCAGGTATGGAATCGTTTGGAAAGGATGTTATTGACGCAACCATAGATTTTTGTCCGGTGTATAAACCAAACTTTGCATTTTTTGAACGGTTCGGTTCAATGGGTTTTGCAATATTGGAAAGATTAGTAGCCCATATAAATGGAAAAGCCATTGTAATTGCAGATGCCAAGCGCGGTGATATTGGAAATACTTCCCGTCAATATGCCACTGCAATATTAGATGGAATGGGGTGCGATGCAATCACCATTTCTCCTTATATGGGGAGAGAAGTTATCCAAACATTTATTGAAAATCCAGAAAAGGGTGTTTTTGTTTTGGCAGTAACCTCAAACCCAAGTGCAAGCGAAATTCAGGAACATGGTAGTGAATCTAATCCTCTTTTCAAGAAAGTGATTCAACTTGCAATGGAGTTAAACACGAATGATAATATTGGATTAGTGGTTGGTGCAACAAAAACAGAATTAATGGAAGATGTAATGGAGTTATCAATGGGGATGCCCTGGCTAATACCCGGTGTGGGAACCCAGGGAGGTGATTTGGAGACTGCGTTGAAAATATCAAATAAAAATGGGTTGGGAATTATTAATGTATCACGAGGTATTTTGTATGCTGGTGACGGCAGCCTCAATGATGTGGTTCAATCTGCAAAAAATTACACTGAAAAAATACGGAGTATTGTATGGAATCCAATAAGCTGCTAACTCTCTTACAAGAAACTGGCGCCATGTTGGATGGTCATTTTTTACTCACATCCGGTAGACATAGCAATGTGTATATAGAAAAATTTAGGGTTTTAGAAAATCCCAGGGCGTTAGATGATGTTTGTAAAGCAATGGCCGAAACTGTACAGAATCAAAATGTAGATTTAATATTGGGTGCTGCTATAGGAGGGATACTCATTGCAGGAGGTGTTGGTAGATACCTTGATGTAAAACATATATTCTCAGAGCGTGTTAATGCGAATATGGAACTTCGACGCGGGTTTTCCATTACAAGAGGACAGAAGATTGTGATTGTAGAAGACATTATTACCACAGGCGGGTCAGTTTTTGAATTGATTCAACTGGCTAAGGACTACAAAGCAGAAATTGTTCATGTAGTAAATTTAGTAGATCGCAGTTCAGGGGAGGTCGATTTTGGAGTTCCTACAACGGCTCTTTTAACTATTCCCGCCGAAAGTTGGGAAGCGGAAGATTGTCCACTCTGTCAGCAGGGCGTAGACATAACTCAAAGAGGGCGAACAGGCAAACAAATGGAGACAGTATGAAAAAAATATTACTATTTATAATTGGGGGGTTTTTAATGAGTGAAAGTGTTTCTGATTCCCTGAAAGTTGATAGCGAAAAACCGAAAATACCTGTGGGATTTGATTTGTCTAAAGGATTTAATATTCCAGGGCTCATTCCAAAGAATCTTACTTCAATTACAAAAACATTTCTATTTCCCCATGAGATTGAAGTTATAAAAGAAACCGCAAAAAACTTTAATCCGGAACCTGTAACCAATGATGACCTTGTTATTATGGAAACCAACCGTGGAACTATGAAGTTAAAACTTTTCCCGGATGTTGCTCCGAACCACTGTAAAAATTTCAAAAAACTTGCCAATAGTGGTTTTTATGATAAAACAAAATTTCACCGAATTATTCCTGGATTTATGATACAGGGGGGTGATATTAATTCCAGGGATAATGATGGAAAAAATGATGGACATGGAGGACCTGGATGGACGGTGGATGCAGAATTTAATGATATTTCTCATAAACGGGGAATTTTGTCCATGGCTCGATCTGCAGACCCAAATTCTGCTGGAAGTCAATTTTTTATCTGTGTGGCAGATGCCCCTCACCTTGATGGCAAATATACCGTGTTTGGTGAAGTTATTGATAAAGTGCATATAGTTGACCATATTGTAAATACCACAACGGAACATAGTCAGGCTGTAATGATGTGTAAAATAAGTATTCCTGATGGGGAAGATCCCGATGATTGGATTACCTTAAAAAATCCAAAAACGAAAAAGAAATTATATTCAAAAATTCCAAAAAATATGAAAAAAACCGATTATGAATATGATATGAGGAATAAAATTAAATCTGACAAGCCTGCTATCCCGGTTTTTATTGAAAAAGTGCGAGTGGTAAATAAAAATGTAAAAGAGAATGAATTGGAACCGGTTTCAGATTAGTGGCTTCTGAAAAAATTAAAATTGGATTGGTTTTAGGAGGTGGAGGTGCTCGAGGACTTGGGCATATTGGAGTATTAAAAGCGCTTGAAAATCATTCAATTCCCATCCACATGGTAGCGGGAACATCTATTGGGTCTGTTATAGGAGCCATGTATGCTGCCACCTTAGATCCCCACTGGGTAGAAAATAAATTTAAAGAATTTATTGATAGTGAAGCCTATAAAAGAATTGGACTACATAGACTAGTACCAACTAGCCAACCCAATAGTTCAATTTTTCAAACAGCTGCTACTTATATGAAGAATCAAATTATAATTAATTTAGCCAATGATCGGTTGGGAATAATCAAACAAGAACGATTATCAGAAATTATTGACTATTTGCTCCCTGTAAAAACATTTGAGGAATTGAAAATTCCGTTTTCCTGCCTGGCAGTTGACTTAAATTCTGGAAAGGATGTGGTATTTAATTCTGGAAATTTAGCTGAAGCAATTGTGGCGTCATCTGCAATTCCTGGATATATACCTCCCATTGAAAAAGATGGATTGCTCCTTACCGATGGTGCCGTCTCCTGCCCAGTCCCCGTAAAAACAGTGCGGAAAATGGGAGCAGATTTCCGAATTAGCGTAGATGTAGGACTTAACCATTTTGAACCATTGAAAAATCCCAATTTATTACAAGTGCTTGGTCGCGCAGAACAAATTGCATCCACTCGCCTTGGGGAAGTTAAATCAGAAAAGGCAGATATTACTATTAGACCTGACACTATGAATGTGTTTTGGGCAGAGTTTGATAAAATTGATCAATTAATAAAATTGGGTGCCAAGGAGACAGAAAAACAATTTTGGGAAATTAAGGATAATTTAAAAAAGAAGAAAAGTATTCATCATAAAATCCTTCGATTTTTAGAATTTATTTCAGGAAGAGAGAGAGACTAAGCATCATGAAAATAGTAATTAATATATTTTTACTTATTACCATTTTAGGATCATTTATCATTGGGAAAAACGATATTGATAATGCTGCTAAATATAGCTTGAATTTTAGTAGAGATGCGGTGCACAGCGGGGAAGTGGTATCACTTTCTGCAAAGATGAAGATCGCTAAAAAATTCTATGTGTATTCAACGCATCCAGAGAGGAGTTTAAGTCCAACTTTTATTGAATGGGAAGATAGCAGTTATTTCAGTGAAGTAGGAATTTTACAGGAACCGTCCTCAAAAACCAAATATGACCCCAATTTCAAAATGGATATTGGCTATCATACTTCTCAGGTACAGTTTAAACAAGATTTAAAGATTAGTGATGAGATTAAACCCGGTGCGTACACAATTAAGGGCACCTTTGTTTTTCAAGTTTGTGACCCTACTAAATGTATTCCTCACTGGGATGATTTTTCCGTAAAGTTAACAGTATTAGAAGGGGGTGCTGTTGCAAAATATATCACCCCTGTTCAATCAGAATTTGAAAATATTTCAGGAAAAGCAGAATCAAGCAATAATGAAGAGTTAGATTCAATAATTGAAGAAGGCTTGTTCTCATTTATTCTTTTTGCTTTAAGTATGGGATTTTTAGCTTTACTTACTCCCTGCGTTTTTCCAATGATTCCCATTACAGTGTCATTTTTTACAAAAGCAGGTGAGAAAGAAGATTCTCACCCCTTATTTTCGGCTCTGGTTTACACCGTTGGAATAATTGTTATATTCACCAGTTTGGGGTTATTACTGGCACTCACGTTGGGAGCTGCTGGTGCCAATCAGATGGCTTCAAATCCCTGGGTCAATATTTTTATTGCGGCATTATTTATCTATTTTGCATTCAGTCTTTTTGGCCATTATGAAATCCAAATGCCCTCCATTTTTCGTCAATTCAGCAGTAAACAGGAACAGAGAGGAGGTGTAATTGGGATTCTATTTATGGCACTTACCTTTACTCTCACATCGTTCACATGTACTGTACAATTCGTGGGATTATTATTGGTAGCCGCAAGCCAAGGGTCATTTTTCTGGCCTTTATTGGGAATGGTGGTTTTCTCATCTGCATTCGCATTTCCATTCTTTTTCCTAGCACTTTTTCCTCAATATCTTGCTAAATTGCCAAAATCTGGCGGTTGGTTGAATTCAGTAAAAGTAACTATGGGGTTTTTGGAATTAGGTGCTGCCATGAAATTTATCAGCAATACAGATCTCGTTTTGCAATGGGGGATATTTACGCAACAAGTTGTGTTGGCTGTCTGGGTAATTATTTCATTTATGATGGGATTATATCTACTTGGGAAAATAAAACTTCCTCATGATTCAGACCTTCCCTTTATTGGCGTTCCACGATTAGTTTTGAGCATAGTATTTATGAGCTTTGGAATATACCTCACCGGTGGTCTATTTGGACAACCCTTACATGGACTGATTGACTCATATCTTCCACCGATTGTGGATGCAAGCCGTCAAAACATTATTTTAAAGTCAGGGGAAAAACACATAGTCTGGTTTGATAATCTTCCCGAGGCTTTGGATGTGGCGAAGGCAAAAGATAAACCAGTATTTATTGACTTCACTGGATATACCTGTACCAATTGCCGTTGGATGGAAACCAATGTTTTTGAAGATCCAGAAGTCCAGAAATTGTTTAATGAATTTGTAATGCTTCGTTTATACACGGATGGAGGTGAAAATTATCGTGAAAATCAGAAAATGGAAATAGACCGATTCGGTACAGCTGCCCTACCATTTTATGTGGTATTAAGTCCAAATAATGAAGAGATATCTCGTTTCCCGGGAATGGATCCAGATGTAAATAAATTTGTTGACTTTCTTAAAAAGTCGCTTAATTAATTAAATTTAAAAGGTAATTCGATTGAATAATAAAATGCTGAAATTCATTATAGTTGGAGTAATGGGGGTACTGGGATTCATCCTTTTATTTTCACAGGAATTAAAACTAAACTTGTCACAGAAGAAAGCTTTAAACAAAGTGTTGGGGGATATAAATAAAGCACCAGATTTCACCCTAAAGACAATGCATGACAGTGTGTACACTCTCAGCGAATTAGAAGACAAAGTAGTTCTTATCAATTTCTGGGCAACCTGGTGCGGTCCATGCAGAATGGAAATTCCAGAGTTTAATGAAATGCATAATAAGTATCATGAACAAGGGTTTGTAATATTGGGAATATCTGTGTCTGATAATAAAAAACAGCTGAAGAATTTTGCTAAATCATTTGCTGTTGACTACCCTCTCCTTTATGGAGGGACTCGGGAAATGAACAAAATAATGAAAGATTATGGTGGAGTATATGCAGTACCATCCTCATTTTTAGTAGGAAAAAATGGCTCCATAGTCTGGTCTTATCCCGGAGCTATTCTAAAAAATTATGATCCCCAAACATTTGCAACCTTATTATATGAAATTGAAAAAGAACTTAAAGTTGAAAGTGCAGATCCCGTAGAGGAATAATATTTTATTTTGAGAATAATTGTCCCCCTCATAGTCCTATTATTCATTTCTTGTTCCAACCATCCAGAGCCTGGCTGGATTTCTGATCAGCCTCATGCTGACAACTACTGGTTTGGTGTAGGCAGTGTTGAAAAACCCTTTTACGGCAGTGACATTCGAGAAGAAGCCCGCAGTAAGGCTCTATCAGAAATCGCCTCCCAGATTTCAGTTGAGGTTTCAGGAACTTTTGAACAGGTAATCAAAGAACGCAATTTAGATTTAGATGAATATGCAAAATCTGTAGTTAAAACACGGGTTGAACATAATCTCCCCAATATTGAAATAGTGGATGCCTATGAAAGTAAAAACCGTTATTTCTTATTGGCACGGCTTTCTCAAAAAACATATTACGAAACCATTGAAAAAAAGAGACGGAATGCAGTAATAACGGCTTTGGAATTACTGGAAAGGGCTGAGGCTGAATTTACAGTTCAATCTTTCACTTCACTAAGTGAAGCTATGAATGAAATTTCCCCATATTTGGATGTGCCTATAATGGAGGAATATCCTCGTGGTTCAGGTAAATTTATAAATTTGTACAGCACCATTAAATTGTCAGCAATTACCCTGATAAATCGATTAAAGTTAGTTCCAGATGAAAATGTTACAGAAATTAAATTGGGCTTAACTCGGGATGTGAAATTAACAGTTCGAATCATTGATAATAAAACCAAAACTCCTTTTTTAAATATTCCTATTTATGGCAATGTTTTAGAAAATAATTCAGGTGGATTAGTATTATCCGATGAAAACGGATATTGTACTTTTTCTCTCCCCAATTTAAATGGAAAAACAGCTATTCAGTATATGAATTATGAGGTTGAAACTGACAATCTTATTGGTGAATCATCATTGTTTGGCAATTTACCCAACATTCATGCACAATCAATAATTAAGGTAATACCACCCAATATATTGGTTCAGATTAAAGAATATAATTTAGGTGAAGAAACAGGTAATCCATATATAGCACCCGTAATAATGGATTTTTTTGCAACTCAATTTTCAGCAAATTTTATAGAATCTAACAATGGCGATTTCATCATTAAGGGAACGGTAAATACCCGTTCGGTTTCAGATAAACCAAATGATTATGGAATTTACCAGACATTTGCAGATGCAACCATTTCCATCTCAAAAGGTGGCACGGGAGAAAAATTAATAGAGAAATCGTTCAATAAAATTCAGGGCAGTGATTTTAATTCCAAAACTGAATCGGCAAATCAGGCTTTGAAAAAGCTGTCAGAAAAAATAACAATTGAATTTTTACCAGAATTATCTGAAATCCTGAAGGGATTGTAAAACAAGCTTCCAGCTTGTTTGAAATGAGCAATATTTTAAACAAAAAAACAAGGATGGTTGTTTTACAATATTAAAGGATGACTGAGTTTTCCAATACTAATAGAATTAATGCGGGATAAATGAGAACTCTTGCGAAGTTCAATCAGTAATCTATAATTTTAAGGAGATAAGTTTTATGATGAAACAAATTTACAAAATAATACCATTTATATTTTGCATTGCTCCAGCCCAGGAGATTGCGCCAGAAGTTACCATAGAGCGTAAAAAACTCATCATCCTTGCAAATGAAAATAAAGATAGTGATATATCCAAAAAAATAACCCAGATTGCCTCCAGTACCGCTACCCAATTAAATCGCTATGATGTTTTAGACCGCAGCCAACTGGATAGAATATTAAGTGAACAAAAACTCCAGCACTCTGGCGTGGTGAATCCGGCACAAGCCATAGAAATTGGAAAAATAGCGGGAGCCAACGAAGCCCTGTTTATCAGTATAACCAATTTTGGACAAAAGGGTGTTCCCACTGAAAAACAGAAAGAAATAGATGAAGAGGAGGAACCTGAAACCGGACTCTTTGGTTGGATTGTGAAAGAAGTTGTGAAAGCAGAAATCGATAAAAAATTGGAAAATGTAGAACGCTACCCCAATAATATTCAAACAATTGTAAGTGGGGAAGTCCGCCTGCTGAATGTAGAAACCAGTCAGTCTATTTCATCATTTAATTTCAGCGCTGATCATACCGGGGGAGTAAAGGCTAAATCTCTGAATAAAGCTCTGAAAAAGGTACGCAGTCAAATGTTAAATAACTTAAAATCACTTTATCAATTAAGCAGTGAGGTATTAGATGTTCAAGGAAATGATATTATGCTGTTGCTGGGAAAAAATATGGGGGTTCGTAAGGGGATGGTATATGAAATCCGTACACTGGATACCAAACGAACCGTGAGAGACCGGGATATCA
>JACNLQ010000026.1 GCA_014381415.1 Fidelibacterota bacterium | reverse complement strand
CGGAGAGATAATTTGGATATTTATTGGGGAGCTAATGATGGGTTAATAAATCCCACAGCTGAAACTATACATACTGAAATACCCCATATTGAAAATCGAGTTTGGGCTTCTGATTTCAATAATGATGGAAAGGATGACATTCTATTATATTATGAAAAGTTAGAAGAACCCAGAAAACTAAAAGTGGTCATGTCACAATGAATCGGACATCTGCGGTTCAGTTATTGTTATCATTGAGTTTAATTTTTTCTCCGTTTACTTTTTTGTATGCAGATATGATTCTAATTCCCAGCGGCACATTTGAAATGGGAAATCCTGCCAGTCATATAGACGATGATAATGTCCCCGTCCATTCTGTCACCATTGATAGTTTTTACATGGATCAGTATGAAGTAACCGTTGGTGAATTCAATAATTTCTTAGAAGCCACGGGGTATAATTATTCAATGTCCCTATGGGAAAAATATTTCGTTTCCCCTACTGATAATCACCCTATTGTAGGTGTGGACTGGAATGCTGCATCTGCCTATGCTGATTGGTCTGGCAAACGCCTGCCTACGGAAGCAGAGTGGGAATATGCGGCGCGGGGTGGATTGGACAACAAGAGATATCCGTGGGGAAATACCATCAGCAAGGATGATGCCAATTTCCATAAATATTGGAAGGATGATGTAGAATATGAAAATCGCAGCAAGCATGGCAAAGATGAGTGGAAATATAGCACTGCTCCAGTAGGGAGTTTTCAGCCCAATGGGTACGGTTTATATGATATGGCGGCAAATGTGGCAGAATGGTGTTCAGATTGGTATCAATGGGATTATTATAAAATATCACCAAAGCATAATCCCCAAGGACCAAATTCAGGTACAACAAAAGTTACTCGTGGCGGGCATTGGTATAGTTGGCATAAAGGCCTTAGGGTGTATAATCGCGGTGATAATCCCCGTGATGTAAAATATTGGCAGGATGTACAGGGATTTAGATGTGTGAAAGAATTGGAATAAGAATGGAGGTGTAAAGGAATTTGTTAGTTGTACACTTCATCATGACTACCAATATCCAGTAAAGTAATTGTTCGAGTTTTTTTGTTTATAATTAAAATAATTCTGAATTTATAGGTAAGGCGAATAGCTGAAAGCTTTTTCAATTTCCCCTCTAATTGGTGCAGTCTGAGTTCAGGCTGATGCGGGTTGGACATCAGTAGGGTCATTACATTTCGCAGAATTAGTTTTAATTGAGGGTGATGCTGTATAAATTTCCGGGCTGTCTTTAAATAGCGCTGTGTAGCTTCCAGTTTATACAATTAGGAGGATATATCCTTCATTAACTCTTCAACTGATGGGTATTTTTTTACTCTTCCTTTTTGATAATCTTCAAGTGATTCCCTTATTCGATCTGCGAATAATGTATCACCTTCCTCAACCAAAATATTAAATTGCTCTTCTGCCAGTACAACGTATGATGGTTCATTATTTTTTATTACATGAACTGGTCCTTTTTTTAAGGCATCATCGACCGCACTGATTCCCCTTCTCTTGATTTCCTGCGCTGTAATAGTATTCATATTAGCTCCTTTCTTAGTACTAATTTAGGTGCTTTAATTATATTTTGCAATAAAAAAGGGGAGTGATTAACCACTCCCCTTTCCAATTAAAATACTTTACAATTTAAGCCATTTCAGTTTCCAACGCCTCAGAGTAAGAACCCTTAGTTGCCATACTATTAAATTTAGCACGCTGTAGAAATGCTTCCTGAGCAGCAGGAATATTGTCATCATTACCACTCCAGGCTGTTAGTGCAGATGCCTGCAAGGCACGTCCGTAGGAAAAGCTGAGATTCCATGGTAGGCTTCCCTCATGTTTAGAATTCATCATATTCAAATGGGCAGTAGCATTTTGGTTGCTTTGTCCGCCAGATAGGAAGGCGCAACCAGGTACATCAGCTGGGACTGTAGCTTTCAGAACTTCAACCGTACGGTCTGCTACTTCTTCAACTCCGGCTTGTTCGCTGCAACCAATTCCGGAAACAATCATATTCGGCTTGAGAACAATTCCTTCCAAATACACACGTTGTTTATCTAATTCTTCAAATACTTTGGTGAATGTTTTCTGTGAAACTTCATGACAGGAGTCAATGCTATGACTGCCATCCATAAGCACCTCAGGCTCAACTATTGGCACAATATCTGCTTCCTGACACAGAGCCGCATATCGTGCCAGGGCATGAGCATTTACATGAATACAAGCCTCCGTTGGAATACCACCATCACCAATGGTTATGACCGCTCTCCATTTTGCAAATCGAGCGCCCAGTTTATAATATTCGTCCAGCCGTTCTCTTAAACCATCCAATCCTTCGGTTACTTTTTCACCAGAATGGGATGCAAGTTCTTTTGCACCTTTATCCACTTTTATGCCAGGAATTACACCTAAATTCTTCAAATATTGAGGAAATGAAGTAGCATCTGAAATGGTGGACTGCCTCAGAGTTTCGTCAAAAAGTATGACTCCACTAATAAACTCTTCCATTCCATTTGTAGTAAAAAGTAAATCTCTATAGGAATTTCTTGTAAGCTCTGTTGACTCTACACCAATGCTTTCAAACCGCTTTCCGCAAGTTGGATTGCTTTCATCAGCGGCTAAAATACCCTTGCCTTTTTGCACCATTGCATTTGCTGTACTTCGTAGTTGTTCCTTATTCATAATTTCCCTCTGTTATTTTATTGTTGTCCTATTTCTTTCATCATTATTTGAAACCATTCCGTTTGTGGATTAAACGGCTTGCCTCCTTTAATTCTTTCAAATTCAATACAGGTTAGTTGATTATTTTTATTTTCATCCAACCCTACAACTCCAGATTTTCCATCCATAGCACACTGAACTGCAAAATCAGCGGTTTGGAAAATGAGCCCTAAATCTTTTTTATTGGGTTTTGCCGAGCGGGCAAAATAACCAGATTTTTGAACCAGTACTTTATCAGCAACTATTTCTTTTGCAAATTGTTTAGCAAACCATTTGCCAGGATTAATATCATCAAGCTGAATATGACCAAAGGCATCTCGTTTTATTTTTGCTCCACGGGTTTCCATTTCTAAGACGATACTGTCAATCCCAGCACCTTCACTAAGAAAAATGTTTACAGAATCTTTTTCATCCATTCGCTTTTTCAAACGCTTCATTTCCTTAGGAAGATCAATATCCATTTCGGGAATATAGACTGCATCTACGTCCCAACGATCTTTGGTAATTAATAAGGAAGGAAGAAATTTCCTGTCATCTAATCTCCGTCTATACTCCATGGCAGTAGCTGCAGTGAGCCAGCCGCAATTCCGCCCCATTACCTCATGAATAATGAGCTGTCTGGAACTGGTAGTATTTTCGTTTGCCACATTTTCAAAAAAGATGGCTCCCTGTTCTGCGGCTGTCCATGCTCCCAGTGTCTGCTGAATAGGGAATACATCATTATCCACAGTTTTTGGCAACCCAACCACGGTTAAATCATACCCATTAATTGATAGATACTTCACCAAATCTCCGGCAGAAGTATTGGTATCATCTCCGCCAATGGTATGAAGAATATTCACTTCATCTTTCACAAGTTGATCAGCGGCAACTTTTAGGGGGTCTTCTCCATTATTGATATAACCTTTTTTTACACAATCTTCTGCATTTGTGAGTTTTACTCTACTGTTTCCTATAGGTGATCCACCATATTCGTACAGGATTTCAGCATGAGTAACTGCATCTGCATCGAATGAAATTGTCCTGCCTGTAAGTAAGCCTTTATAGCCATATAAATAACCCATCATTTCTATATGGGATTCCTGCTCTGAATAATTACTTATGAGCCTGCCCATAGAAGCCGATAAGCATGGAGCAATGCCACCTGCTGTTAAAAATGCAACTTTCATTTATGAAATTTTTCAATCATTTGAAGGCAATAAATTACTACCATCCTCTTATTTAGAAGTAAGTAAATTCTCCCTGAAAATGAATCGCTATTTTAAACATTATAAATATTATGCTACTGTATTAGGGACATTTTTATTTTGCTTCATCTTCGCTACAGAAATCCAACAATGTTCAATTTGCCTTCAATCACTTAAGACCGATTATTCGGTAGATGCATGGGGAAATGCATTTCATTCCAACCATGAAAAAGAAGGCTTATTCTGCCATTCCTGTTCTCGAATCATTTCACAGGGTGTTACCCGGGGCGGATATGTTTATCCTGACGGACGACATCTATGCAGCTTGTGCCAGATTACAGCAGTCCATGAAGACTCATCAATTCTCAGGGCTTACCGGTCGGTTACCGCACAGTTGAAAGCTATCCATATTAACAAAATTCCAATGACAATCCCCATTAATTTAGTCAATCTTAACCAATTAAATGAAAAAGCAGGAAATTTGTCACATTTAAAATTAAAGGGATTCACCCATTTTGAAACAAATTCAAATTCAATAACAAACTCCAATAACCCCTACCATATTTTTATATTATCCGGATTACCTCGAATAGAATTTGAAGCTGTATTAGCTCACGAATTCCTCCATGTCTGGATCGAATTAAATTCCATTCAATTAAATGAGAAAACAGCCGAAGGATTTTGCAACATGGGCAGTTACCTTATTTATAAAAATGATGGCACTCGTTTTTCTCAAATTCATCTACAAGCTATGGAAAATGATCCAGATGAAATTTATGGCTCTGGTTTTCGCAATATGAAATCTATATTGCTGGAGATTGGATGGGAAAAATTATTAATTAAAATAAGAACTTTCTTAGAATAGCATTTGTTTTCTCATTTTTAAAATGTTTATTATTTCAATTCAAATTCAGTACAAAATTATAAAAGACAACTTAATTGATGAATAGCTCCATTAAATACAAAGATTCTGACCCTCAGGAAACACAAGAGTGGATTGATTCGATTCGCTCGATTTTAGAAACTTCAGGGACAGGCAGAACCCATTTTCTTCTAGAGAAACTAATTGAGTTCGCCCGGCGGAATGGCGTACGAATGCCCTATAGTGCAAACACAGATTATGTAAATACTATTCCCCCAAGCCATCAAAAACCGTTCCCTGGAGAGGCCGTACTGGCTATTGAAATGGGTGCCGATGCCGAAGATATTGGACTGTCCATCCACCCTCACCCAACACTCACTGAAACTCTGTCCAATGCTGCTGAAATGTTCAGTGGGACAATAACAGACTTGTATATACCTAAATAGCTATTTAATTAGGAGAAATTATGGCAAATAATGAAATTAGAGAGATAGAGCAGCAAATCCATCAGTTAATGGAAAAACTGGCATCACTCCAACAATCAAATCGGGGAAATGAGGTTAAGAATTACAGCTTTTCTACACTTGAAGGAAAAACTAATCTAATAGAACTATTCGGTGAAAATGACAAATTGCTGCTCATTCATAATATGGGGCAGGGCTGTCGCTACTGTACCCTGTGGGCAGATGGATTCAATGGATTTGTGCCCCATTTAGAATCCACAATGTCGGTAGTATTAGTATCAAAAGATGCTCCCAAATTACAACGTAAGTTTGCCAATATCCGCGGGTGGAGATTCCGCTTAGCATCCCATGGTGGTGGTGAGTATATTCAGGAGCAATCCGTCATGAAGGATTCTAATAATATGCCTGGGGCTGTGGTCTATGAACGGGATGGTGACAAAATCTACCGCAAGAATGACTGCGTATTTGGACCTGGTGATATTTACTGCTCTATGTGGAGCTTGTTGGGTTTGGCGGGAATGGATTCAAACAACTGGACCCCTCAATTTTCCTATTGGCAACGCCCTAAATCACTAGATGATGGCGGGAAAAATCTTAAAGAGTAAATGCAATATCTAACTGAAAAATATATAGCACGTTAAACACTATAATAGAGTTTATCGGGATGTTGTATGAAATGCTTGGTCGGCTACAGCGGTCTAAAGAGAAAAAAGAACACATGTGCGAAGAGAATAAAGAATTTGGTATTTAAAAGAAAACTTGCCCATAAAAGAATACCAAACATCGTGTTTGGATTAGATAAAATAAATGGAGGTAAACAAATTTGATAAAGAAAAGGACTTTACTTACATGGCTAACCAAAAACGACATTTACAATATTTGTAAACAGTTTGATTTGTCAGGATTATCTTCTTACACAAAGGATCAATTAATTGGTGAATTAATGTCCAAAAGAACGATTAAACTTGAAGCAATTCTTCATATCTTAAAAGCAACTGATTTAAAACACTTATGCAATGACTATGAAATCAAAAC
>JACNLQ010000054.1 GCA_014381415.1 Fidelibacterota bacterium | reverse complement strand
CATCTCTTAAAAAATACAGGCGATATTGGTAGTATGGTAAAAGATGGATTTCTACCCTCTGTACTCATTACCGTTTCGCCTGAATTATTCCAAAATACGAATGAGGATTATCATTGTACTGTAAATAGAGATGAATCAGTAATTACCGCCTCATCAATAAAACGACAATTTGATAAATGGGAACATCTTCATCCTCTGGCATTAATTATTAGAACATTGCCCAATAATGACGAGAAACAATTTCTCCGGTTCAACGAATCACCGCCTCCATTTTTTACCAATGATGTATTCATGTTAATTCATAAAATGGAAATTAATCATCTTATTGTAGACTTACCCTCGGTGGACCATATGGCTGATGATGGTATTTTAGGCAATCATAGAATCTTTTGGGGTGATGGACATAATCCAAATGGGGAAGTAAGCCTTGAGTCGGAAAAAACAATTACGGAGTTGGCATATATTCCCAATCATGTTGATGATGGGTTTTACTTTCTGAATATTCAAATTCCCCATTTTGTATGTGATGCGGCACCCAGCCGACCATTACTATATAAACCAGAATAATATATGCCACATGTAAAATTAGAATATACCGAAAATGTCAATTGGAAAAGTCCTATTCAGGATATTTTTCCTAAACTGCAAACCGTATTAATTCAACATGCGGGAGTAAAACCTGAAAATTGTAAGCATCGAGCAACCCAATTGAAGGACTATTTCTGCACTATTGGTGGCAGTCCTGGAGGATTTATTCATTTAGAAATTATTTTGCTCAGTGGAAGATCGAAAGAGGTGAAAACAAATATTGGGGAAGAATGTAGCCAAATAATTCAGAGTTTTATTGAGAATTCAGCCGAGATTCATGTAAGTGTGGAATTACGGGATATGGATTCAAAAAATTATTTCACAACCACCAAAATTTAATGATCAACCCATTTTTGTGATGTTGGTCAAATTTAGGATTTTATTTGATCCAGATCAATAAATAGCATCTTAAATACCCCTTAAGTTATGGTTGTAGGGCAAGAGATGTTAAATCATCGCCGTCTTACTTGAAACGATCTCCTTATTGTTTCGAAAGCTCTCTCCGGAGGAGGGGAGAGCTTTCTTAGTTTTGGGCAAAATTACTTTCTTTTTAATTCCATTATTATAGCTGTAAATTTCATCAACTTTTCAGAATAACCAGGTATAGGATATGAATATATATTACCCACTATTTATAATGGTAATATTGACAATTTTAGTAGTACTTCGACCATTGTATTTCAATATTTCGTCTGTTCTTCGAAATGAAGTACACATTAAACATTTCAGGTTGTTTGATGATGGAATTCCTCCCAAATTACAATCTGTCTCTCAGCATTATAAAAATATGTTTGAAATGCCGGTTTTATTTTATTTATTATGTGTATTACTAATAATTAATGATAACGCCACATCTTTTGATATTTTATTTGCATGGGGATTTGTGTTATTCAGGATACTTCATAGCATCTCAAGAATACCCAATAGAGATGTTAATCTACGATTTGGATTATTTGCAGGAAGCTTTGTAATGCTTATTGGAGGATGGATAAATTTTGGAATGAAAATTATTTTTTAGTAACAAAAACGTCAAAATAAGGAGAAGTCATGAAATTAATTATTATAATCACCCTAATTTTATTTAACTTGGGATGCAATGGTGTAATAGGGTCAGAAGATAATGAAACCATTAATCATGTAGAGTGGTCAATTGGTACTACTGAAGACCCTAATGGGTATTCTACAACAAATGAAAAATTAATCGTAACGGGAATGATAACAAATATTGGAGATACAACAATTATTGCTCCTTGGTCTGTTGAAGCTGAATTTTATTCGGATAGCACATTTACTTTAATATTGGGTGGTGATCAACAGTCATTCAACGTTAATCTCAAAAAGGGAGTGTCTATTCTTTGGACTCTTAGCTATTCATCGAATGATATCGTTGAATCTAACTATCCCAATTTTGCAGTTGATAACTTCAGAGCATTTATCAGTAAAAACTAAAAATATTTGATATTCTATTTGGGTTAAAATAAAAAGCGGGAGATCAATTTGATCTCCCGCTTTAATTATTTAGTAATAAATTCATTTTTACCAGTCGTCGTCATCCTCATCTTCTAGGTATTCAGCTTCTTCTTCCAGCCAAGCATTAAATTCTGCATCTGTTTCAACGGTTACATATCCCTTCATCCTATAGTGAGAGTTTCCACAGAGCTGGGCACACGCTATTTCGTACCCTTTTCCCTCTCTTGCAGTACCCTGAATTTTCGTCATAAATTCTGAGGAAGTCATGGTAGGTGTAAAATAAATAGGAATTGTCATTCCTGGAACTGCATCTTGTTTTACCCGCATTTCTGGTAGAGAAAAACTATGAATGACATCTTTAGATGATAGGTGAATTAGTACCTGTTGATCTACAGGTAAATGCATTTGATTAATGGCAACAATATCGTCTGTACCATATCCATCCCTTTTTAATCCAATACGATTTGATTCCTCATCTACTAAATAAATATCTGTAGTGCCAAATTGGCCATCGGCACCGGGGTAATGAATATTCCAGGCAAATTGCTGTGCCACAACTCTAATTTCAAGAATATCATCATCAGTAGGAAGGGTCGTTTTCAGTTGAGAATATAGAGGAATTGATAATCCTATTAATAAAAAGGCTTCAAATACAATAACTCCAATTTCAGCATATTGAGAAATATGAGAGGTAACCCCTTTATGATTTGCTTTCGGGTTTGCCTTCGCATTGAATTTAATGACGGTAATGATAAGATAAATTCCCCATCCAACAAAAAGTACTATCATAAGCCAATGTACCCACCCAATCATAAAATCAATGGATTGACTATGGCTGGATGATCCCATAGGCATACCCAGATAATTACTTATATTTCCAAGTGATTCAAACATAATACTCCTATAAATTATTTAATTTTTTTTCTCTTTTTGAAATTGTAATAATAGAAAATGCTACAATTGATAATATAAAAGTAATGAAGCCCAATAATGTTAATACGCCCATATTCATACCATGTGTCATGGGTGACTCTGGATCACCATAACAAACCGCGCAGGGGAATAGCATCCCTGATAAACTAAAAAGAATAGTTAGTAATTTATGCATTTAACTCAGTAATTTCTTTGAAAAACCATTTTCCATAACTGAGCATTCCCACAGTAAACATCACCGAAAGTATGGCATAAACAATGTATTGAATACCGCCAATTTGTGACCATTCATTATAACACCAATAGCCAAAGAATATGGAAAATAGTGTAGAAATACAAATAAAAATTATATGAAATGATTTTAATGACATGGGTTTAATAATTGCTTATGAGATTTATATCCCATAATAAAGGAATCAAAAGTAACAATCCTAAAAAGAACACAGTTAGCAATAAAATCCAGTGAATTAATTTCTTTTCGGAATTTAAGTGCATAAAATTAGCAGCTACTAAATATCCTTTTACTGTGGCAATGGTTAAACCAACAAAAACGGCACCTGCAATTGAATTGGATACATTGAAATCCATATAAGATGCCCCAACTGTCAAAGCGGTTCCGATTAATAAATAAATAAATATATTTCGATAATGTAAAATATGTTCTGTGAAATCTTTACCAGACATTACTTCTCCTTAATTTAATAAATATAAAGTTGGGAATAAGAAAATCCATACCAAATCTACAAAATGCCAATATAATCCCACAATTTCAATTCGGTTTGTAAATCGTTGTGGCTCCACATCCCACATTTTTAAACCGGGTCCGAAGAAATAGGCCAAAACCACAATCCCGCCTAAAATATGAACTCCATGGAGACCGGTTAATGTAAAATAGAGTGCCATATAAGTATCATGAGATGGCACGAAACCTTCATGTATTTTATGGGAGTATTCAAAATATTTTACCACCAAAAAAATAATAGCACAGACGATGGTAGTGCCCAAATACAGCTTAAATTTGCCCAAGTCTTTCATTCTTAACGACATCCATGCCATCACCATAGTCACACTGGATAGTATTAATATAACAGTATTGAATGTGGCATGTGGAATTGTCTCTGTTAATAAATGAGTGATAGAACCGTGCTCCCCTATAGGAGGCCACACAGGCGCACCGGTTCGAAGGAGAATATAGGCTGAAAACAATCCGCCAAACAACATGACCTCCGAAGCTAAAAAGAGCCAGATCCCTAACTTTGAATTATATAAGCCGGTATCCTCTCTCAGCTCTACATTATATGGAATTTCCATTTATTTGTCCTTTATTAATTTTGAGATTGAGGTGTAAAATCAGAATCTTCCCCGGGCACACTATACTCATAGGGACCCCTATGGGCAGTAGGAACTTTTTCAAAATTCCCATGACCGAGAGGAGGAGAGGTCGTATCAGTCCATTCAATGGTAGTAGCTTTCCATGGATTTGGATCTGGGTTTGCTTCTCTTTCTTTTTTCAGTGTCAGAATCAGGTTAATGATAAATGGAATTTGTGCCAGAGCCAGAAGCCAAGCAGAATATGACATAACAGCATTCCAATTTAACACATCTTGAGCATGTGCATACGATGTACCACCATCAGCTAACCTACGAGAAACTCCTGCTAAACCTTGAATAAACATGGGCCAAAAGATACCATTCATAAATATAAAAGAAGTATAAAAATGAATTTTACCCATGGTTTCATTAAGCATTTTTCCTGTTATTTTTGGAAACCAATAGTAAATCCCTGCAAAAATAGCAAAAATAGTACCTGGAGCAACCACATAATGAAAATGCCCAATAACATAGTAGGTATCATGCAAATGAATATCAGGAGTGGATAGCCCCAATGGAAGTCCCGTTAAGCCACCAATCCCAAACATGGGAATCCACCCCAAAGCAAAAAGCATAGGTGTATTGAATCGAATAGAACCACCCCAGAGTGAGAGCATAAAACAGGATAAAATGATTACTGACGGTACTGAAATTATCATAGTGGTTGTTTGAAAGAAAACACTCATCCCCTGTCCCATTCCTGTTAGGAACATGTGGTGTGCCCACACTAAAAAAGACATAAACCCAAGGAATGCAGAGGAATACACCAATGATTTATACCCCCAAATGGGTTTTCGAGTATTGTTGGTTAAAATTTCTGCAATTATTCCCATTCCTGGTAAAATTAAAACATACACTTCGGGGTGTGCTAAGAACCAAAATAAATGTTGCCATAATAATGGACTTCCTCCACCACTTACATTTAAAATTTCCCCTCCAACAACAAGACCAGTTGGTAAAAAGAAACTGGTATGAAAAACTCTATCCATCAACTGAAAAATACCAGCTGCTTCTAAAGGTGGAAAAGCGAGAACCAATAAGAATGAGGTTACAAATTGGCTCCAAATAAAGAAGGGTAATCGCATCCATGTAAGCCCAGGCGCTCGTAGCTGAACAATAGTAACAATAATATTTATTGATCCAAGAAGAGAGGAGGTGATTAAGAAGACCATGCCAAGTAACCAATATGTTTGACCTGTGGTAGCAATATCTGAAAGAGGTGGATAGGATGTCCAGCCCGAATTTGCAGCACCACCTGGCAAAAAGAAGCTGGCAAACATAATTACGCCACCAATAAAATACACCCAATAAGAAGACATATTTAATTTTGGAAATGCCATATCCACTGCTCCTATTTGCAGAGGAACCAAGTAGTTACCAAAAGCACCAACTACTAAAGGCACTACGCCTAAGAAAATCATAATGGTACCGTGCATAGCTCCAAAAGCATTATAGAGGTCTGCAGGCAAATTTCCATCACTTGCAAATCCATTCAAATCAGCTAACCATTTTATCAGACCACCAACGAATGGAACTGCGGTATCCGGAAATGCCAACTGCCAGCGCATTACCATCATAAGTGAAAAACCAAAAAATAAAAATAGGAGGGCAGTTACTCCATATTGAATTCCAATTACCTTATGATCTGTGGAAAATATATATTTCCGCCAAAAACTTTCTTCGTGATGTGAATCAGACACTAAATCCTCCAGATTCGTAAAAATTATATTATATTATGTTTGAATTACCCTGATATGGTATGTAAGTATAGCTAAAAATTTATTGAAGGTATTTAATACAGACAAAAAGAAATTTTACGGATAAAAATAAAACGCAGAATTACATTCTCAATTAAATATTAGCTTATATTAAAGGAGCAACATACAATAAATTTAAGGGTTAATTTTAATACAATTTTTCTTGAATAAAAACTCTCTAATATTTATAAAAGTGACAGGCGTTGCTTTGTCATTATACCTGTTTTTAGTGGGCATCAAAGGTCTATCCTCAGGGATCAAAAATTTAGGTGGTGATTTTGCAAAAGAAATTATGACCACGACCAGTGACCCATTTTTAGCACTCTTTATTGGTATTTTAGCCACCACTTTATTTCAAAGTTCATCCACCACTACATCTATAATTGTAGGAATGGTAAGTGGAGGTGCTGTTACATTAACGGGTGCAATTCCTATGATAATGGGAGCAAATATTGGTACCACTGTAACCAATACCATTGTGTCCATTGGCCATATTAACCGAGGAAACGAATTTAAACGAGCATTCTCAGCTTCTACAGTTCATGATTTCTTTAATATTTTAGCAGTCCTTATTTTATTTCCACTTGAAATAGCGTTTGGGCTAATAGAAAAAGCAGCCACTGGATTGGGTGCTATCTTATTTGGAACTATCAGCACAGAGGAAGTTTTTAAAAGTCCTATAAAGGCGGCTATTAAGTGGGGTGCTAAACAAATTGAGAACCTTAGTTTTGATAATAATATATTTTTCATTTTTCTAAGTGTATTATTAACTTTTGCCATGCTTTACAGTATCGTAAAATTACTTCGGAGTCTTGTTTTAGATAATATTAAACAATATTTTGATCAGTATATTTTTAAAACTGCGGTCCGGGCAATGTTGTTTGGAGTTTTGTTAACAATAATGGTGCAGAGTTCATCTATCACAACATCCATGGTTGTGCCATTAGCTGGTGCAGGCATTGTAACATTAAGGCAATTATACCCTTTCACACTGGGCGCCAATTTAGGTACAACAGTGACCGCACTGCTGGCATCACTAACATTAAATGTTACTGCCATGGTAGCAGCATTTGCCCATTTATTTTTTAATATTTTTGGAATTATAATAATTTATTTGAATCCTTTATTAAGGGACATTCCTATTAAATTAGCAGAATGGATTGCAGATGCATCATTAAAAAATAAATTAATTCCCGTTTTATATTTAGCAACATTTTTCTTTTTACTACCATTAATTATCATTTTTATAGGGAGACAATAATGTTTAAACAAATCTTTGAAATTTTCAAATCGGACAGCTTATACGAACAGGCACTGGCTGAGTGTCATGAAATGCTGGATATTGACCTCACCATGTTTAAAGCTTCAATCCAGTCATTACGAAAATCAGATTCAGCAGAAATTGACATAGATATTTTTGCAATGGATAAAAAAATTAATGAATTCGAACGGGATGTCCGTAGAAAAGTAATGACCCACCTAGCAATTGGTGGGAAGGAAGATATTGGGTCCGGATTGGTCTTGGTATCTGTAGTAATTGATATTGAAAGAATAGGAGATTATACTAAGAATATTTATGATCTTGCTGTAAATCATCCCAAAAAGCTGGATGGTGGTGCTGTTGAAGAAAAATTGGCAGATGTAGAAAAAATATCCTTCGATTTATTTGGAGAATCCATCGATGCTTTTAAAAATCAAGATATTGAAAAAGCTCGCAGCCTTATGGGATCATATAAGGAAAATATATCTTCGCAGTGTGACATTATTACCAATGATATTATTTCAGGAAAGGTAGGAGATATTGAAGTTGGAAAAGCAACCTCAGTTGCGCTTTATGCAAGATATTTAAAAAGGATTGCTGCACATTCAAGAAATCTGATTTCAAGCGTTGTGAACCCATTTGAACGAATTGGCTATCCAGAATAAAAAAAATTGAAATTTATTGCAGAATTTATAGGTACATTTTTATTGGTTGCAGTGGTAATTGGGTCAGGTATCATGGCAGAAAATTTATCCGGCGGGAATGTGGCTATCGCCTTGTTGGGAAATACTATACCAACGGGAGCAATTTTATTTGTTATAATAAAAATGTTTGATTCTGTATCGGGAGCACATTTTAATCCTGCTGTGAGTTTAGTCTTTTGGTTGAGAAAAGAATTAGGGGCAGGTGATTTCTATAAATATATCCTTCTCCAAATTGGTGGGGGACTTATGGCAGTATTACTTGTCCACTATATTTTTGAAATTGAACTATTTCAACTATCTAATAATGTTCGAGGTGAAATACCATTGCTTGTCAGTGAAATATTGGCAACCTTTGGACTTGTTTCTACTATTTTATTTGTACGGAAAAATGATGCACCGTCCGTTGCAATGGCTGTTGCCTTATTTATTACTGCAGGATATTGGTTTACTTCCTCAACCTCTTTTGCAAACCCCGCAGTTACTATTTCTCGTAATTTTACGGACACCTTTACAGGAATTGCACCCGTTTCAACCTTATATTTTTTAGGTGGACAATTAATAGGTTGTTTAATTGGATATAAAATATTTCAATTGTTCGAAAATAATAATCAAAACTAAATCAGAGGAGATAAAAATGAAATTAATACTATTAGTATTAAGTATTACCAGCTTCATGTTTGCTGACGGCAAAATTGGGGGTGTAACTTACTTTGACTTAAATAAAACGGATGATGCCACCGCTTTTAACTTTACTAGGCAATATTTTAGTTATGGTGGAGAGGTGTCTGATAAAGTAGACTATAACATAATTTTTGATGTAGGTAGAACCAATAAGAATGATGGTGAAGATACACGACTGGTTGCATTCCTTAAAAAGGGACAAGTAAATTATAAATCACAATGGGGCAAGTTCTATTTTGGATTGATTGGCATGAATACTTATGGAGTGCAGGAAAAAAATTGGGGGTATCGTTTTATTTATAATTCCGCCATTGATAAATATGGCTTTACATCAACGGTGGATGCTGGGGTTGGATTTTCTCGATCTGTAATGGATAATCTCAATTTCAGTTTGCTGGTTGTAAATGGGGAAGGGTTTAAAAAACCGCAGGCAGATAAATATCATAAAATTGCCATTAATACAACTTATGGAGAGAGCAATTTAAGCAAAAATGATGGCTACAACGCAGGTGTGGTTTATTCTACGGAGGGTACTGATGGTGATCCAACAACCGTTGCAGGATTATTTGCAGGTTTTGCAGGAATGGGAATTAGGCTTGGCGGAGAGTATGATATGCAAACAATGGGCGGTGTGAACTCTAATATCATTTCTGGTAGTGTTAATTACCGTGTTAAGGAAAACATAGATGTTTTTGCCCGGTATGATATTTTTGAGGATGGGGATACGGGTGAAAATGACGATAGTAAAAATTATCTCATTGCAGGAATTGTATTAACCCGTGATGGTGGTATTTCTGTTGCACCAAATGTGAGAATGACTACCCACAAAGGTGAAACTGAAGCTGTAATAGAATATAAGGTTAATTTTCAGTTCAAATTTTGATAGACTTTTGGGTAATTACAAAAACAAGGAGATATTATGAATTTAGGACCTTGGGAAATTTTACTTATTCTATTGGTAATAATAATCCTCTTTGGGGGTAAAAAAATTCCTGAACTTGCACGAGGATTAGGGAAAGGATTGAAGGAATTTCGGAAAACTACTAAAGACCTGAAGGATGAAGTGAACTCTGCTGCAGATGATGTAAAAAGAGCAGTTGATGAGACCAAAGAGTAATTCGATTTCTGGCAGTTGTTTATGTGGAGAGGTGGAATTTTTATTTTCTCTCCCTATAAAATGGTGTGCCAACTGCCATTGCACCCGCTGTCAGCGTTCCCATGGTGCAGGATTTGTAACTTGGGTTGGCATAAATAAAAATCAGTTTTTTCTTAAAAAAGGTAATACTCTACTCAACTGGGTTTCCTCATCAAAAAAATCAAAATATGGATTTTGCTCAAAATGTGGCAGTTCCATCTTATTCAAATCAACCAAGTGGGAGGGCGAAATACATATTACTCTGGCAAACCTTCATCCTCCCCACAACCTGAAACCCCAAGCCCACGCCTATTTTGATACCCATGTGGAATGGCTAAATTTTAATGATGGACTTAAAAGGATTGATGATCCCAATAAATAAAAATAGTTCTAGATGAAACAAATTGGTATCAAATATTGATTTAGGTGGTAAATAGTAGCTAATTTAATAGGTAAGCTAAATAAATATGAAAAATATCCTCACCATATTTCTAATTAGCAATTTCATGCTCTATGCAGATGATTGTTCTGCTCCCTTACTGGGTGCAGCTCATTCCGGTGCACCTGGAGAGGTAAATTGTTCTGGTTGTCACTCAGGATCGCCCAATACAGGTCCGGGAAATGTGACTTATCAGATTGGTTCAGGAACTGGCTATTACTCCCCTGGTGAAACCATCAATTTCTTGTTGAACATGGAACAAGATGGCGTCAATCAATTTGGATTTCAAACCGTTGCTCTTCGTTCCAGTAACAATTCTAATGCAGGGGAATTTAATATTACCGACACCTATAATACCCGTCTGATTGAAGACGATCATAACGGATCTGATAGAATTTATGTAGGCCATACAGTCTGCGGCGCTGATACCGAAACTCCAGGGTCAATTCAATATGCATTTAATTGGCAGGCTCCAACTGCGGATATAGGGGATATAAAAATTTATTTATCCGCTTTAGCTACCAATCATAGCCATTCCACCTGGGGAGATAATACATACACCCAGATTATTACCCTAAGTTATAATGATGGTATGATGGGTGATTTAGACGGTAATGGTGTCATCAATATTTTAGATATCATTGTAGAAGTCAATATTATTCTGGGAGCAATAGACCCTACACCTCAACAAGAAATAGCTGGCGACTTGAATGCCGATGGTGGTATTAATATTTTGGATGTCATAGCATTGGTGAATCTTATTCTTATCCCATAATTTTTATAGACTATAATTAAGGCATTTAAAAGTCCGCTAACAGGCGGATTTTTTTGTATCAATATTTTGTGACGCTTGGATTAACATAGTTGGTTCACTCCATATATAAATTTGAACCAAAACTACCCTCAACGGTTCTATGTAACATCTTGTAACAATTCCCTTATTCTAACTAATATAATAATTAATTGGGGTAAATTCTTTGGTGCTTTCTTTAATATTCTACAAATTAACTTAGGGGAGATTGCCTCATGATTATGAAAAACACTTTTAAAAATACCTCAATTTTAGTATTTCTCTTTATATTTGGATTTACTTCAGCCCTCACTGCTCAGGAAATAATGTTATCGGGACATGTCTATTCAGGCAACACATCCAGCGGAGAATTAATTCCAATAGCAGGTGCCCAGGTGGGCATTGGCATGAACTCTGTACCGGAAGGAACCCTTACCCATTCAGATGAAAATGGGTATTACGAACTCCATTTTGAATGGAATTGGGACGGACCCATTCCCATAGCCTGTGAAGCGGAGGGGTATGAATTTTTCTTAGCAACCATTTTCCCCGAAGGCAATAGTATTGAGGTTGAATTTGATATTGTCTTAACGCCTACTTCTGGAGGTGGAGATATGACCCATTTAGAGGGCAATGTCTGGCAGAATAATGGATGTCTGGGCGGCCCTGTGGGCTGTCCTATTGAAGGTGCTACCATTTCTGCTGTTCCCCTGAATAGTCCTAATGATGTTGCCTTTTCTGCTGTTTCTGATAATTGGGGACATTACATCATAGATCTTCCCATTGGAGCTTATATGATCACCTGCTCTGCTGAAGGTTGGTTGAGTGATTCAGTAGATATGACCATTAGTGCAGAAGGAGCTGTATATGATTTTCATCTATTTGAAGATGGGATTAATACCGAGGTCTATTTTTCCGGAACCGTATCAGGTGAAGTTTCACCTCAGCTTCCTGCCTTTGTACCCATAGAAGGGGCAGTTGTATATTTATTTGGTGGATTTACTGGAGGCATTCTTGCCGAAACCCATTCAAACGAAAATGGCTATTTTGAATTTGGTGATGTGGTTATGTCTGCCACTGCCGTTAGTATTGAGGCTGCAGGATATCAGGGACAGGATCATTCTATAATGGAACTCTGTGATTCCAGTAATCCCAATTCTATGGACTGCTTCCCATTTCAACATGATTTTTATCTTAATATGGACTACCAGCAGGAAGTCGCAACTCTATTTGGCATGGTTTCAGGACAAATGTCACAGATGGGACCAGAATTTCCAATTGCCGGAGCCACTATTACAGTGACACCAGGAAATGTATGGGAACCTTTCTTTACTACTACTACGGATGAAAATGGAAATTATGAATTACAAATTGAAAATCCTGATCCTACTGTTGCCTGGTTGGTTACGTGTACAGCAGAAGAATTTGGCACTCAAACAACTGAAGTTTACTTAGTATATCAGTTAGAGATAGAGGTCAACTTCCATTTCACTGCCTGGGAAGAACCTGAAGTACCTGCACCCTTTGACCTTACTGTAGAGTTGGTCGAAACTGAAAGCTGGTATCCCATTGCATTATTAGATTGGCAATATCCACCAGTAGATGATTTTAACATGCCGTCAGTATTTAATGTGTATGGACAGGTAGATTCAAATAATGATGGCTGGGTTCATGCAGCTACTACCTACGACACACAATTTGAAATGGCTTTGGGAGGTGTAGTGGGCTATAATGGCTGTTTTTATGTGACCGCAGTGCAGGGAGGAGTGGAATCTGAACCCAGTAATATTGCCTGCGGGGAAAATGATCCACCAGATATTGCACCGCCTTATGATTTATCTATCGAAATTCTGGAATCAGAACCACTCCAGGCAGCATTAAACTGGCATTATGATTATGATGCAACCGACCCTGCCAATAATATGCCTGTATATCTCATCTATGCCAACTGGAGCTGGAATGAAGATGATGAGTGGCAGTTGGTAGGGGAAACGAATGAAACCCATCATCAATTTGTTATTGGGGATGTCATTGATATGTCAACCTGCTTTAGGGTCACCGCCATTGTGGAAGGAGTAGAGTCTGAGGCCAGTAATGTGGCTTGTATTGAATCGGATCCATCTGTGCCTGCACCATATGACCTCACAGTGGAATATGAACCCAATCCTTTAGGGGGTACCGCCCATCTAAACTGGCATTATGACAATTATTGGGGTATTGTTTCTACCTTCAATATCTATGTTAATTATGGCTGGGCGGATAATGAATGGATGCTCACCGGCACCTCTCAAACCCATAACTTTGACTATCTTTTGGGTGATTTCTGGTGGCCCGAACAGTTGTGTTTTAAGGTTACAGCCATTGACCCTTTCTCCAATGTGGAATCGGAATCCAGTAATGTAGCCTGTGCCGACCTCTATCCTGATCCGGAATGTGAAGATCTTTCAGGGTTACATTTTGGAGACTGCGAAATGGTCATAGGTATCGGCTGGAATGGTGAGGAATGTACTTATTACTCCGGTTGTGGTACTGTGGACCAATTTGGAGTAGATCATTCCAATGCCTTCTTTGATTCTTTAGAGGAATGCAATGATGCCTGCACCGATGTGGCTGAACATGGTACTCTTGCCGGAGAAGTCTTCTACCAATGGGGAGATGCCATCGAAATAGTTTCCGGTGCCCTCATACAAGTGCATAATTCTGCAGGGAATAATACCTACACAACTGAAACCAATGAAAATGGATTTTACCTCTTAGAGAATATCCCCGTTGGCAATTATGCAGTATCTTGCACCGTTCACACTGGTGAAACTATGACCCAGGAAGTGGAGATAATTGCAGGGACCTCCGCCATAGTGGACTTCTGGTTTGGTGAGCCAGACTACCCTAATATCCTAACGGGAATGGTATATGGATCCGATGAAGAACTTAGCGTTATTTTAGATGGGCATATTATTGCCCACACAATGGATGGTGACTTGTTTGAAACCTGGATTGAAGGCGGTTCATATTGGCTAGACCTCCCATGGGCAAGTGAATATTACATTGTGGTTGAGGCAGAGGGTTATTTTTCTGCTGATGCCACCGTTATGGTGAATGGTATTACAGAGATGGACTTCTATCTCACACCCATTGATGATGGTATGATGCCGGATGCTATACTCAGTTTGGGTGATGGCATTGGTATTTCCAATGGAGATATTACAATACCGCTTTTCCTCAGCTCCGATGTGCCCATTAGCAGTTTAGAATTTGCTGTTTACCCAGTACTTGAAAATTGGGATGAATGGTATTATCTGGAGCCCTCCGGTTTGGAATCCACCTATGAATGTTTTTCCTCTGAATGGGGCAATGTCTATGGTCAGCTTTGGGGAATAATGGCAGGTATTGATGGCTGTGTTTTTGAATCTCATGAAATGCAGCATATCGCCAATCTTACTTTCACATCTCATGATGAGGTCCCTACGGGGTATGAAATACCAATGATTTTCAATTATCTATTGGTGTTAGATGCAGATGGCAATGAGGTGTTTACTGAAGGAGAGGGAAGCACCATTACCTTTGGACTAATGGGAGATATAAATTTTGATGGCACCATTAATGTACTTGATGTAGTGGCATTGGTGAATTTTGTCATTTATATTGATGAACCCAATAATGCTGAATTTTCAGCTGGTGATTTGAACCATGATGGCGAACTGGATGTATTGGATGTGGTCCTCATGGTGAATGCCATTTTATCCGGTTACCCCCTTTCTGAGGATTGTTATATTATTCCCGAGGTGGGTCCCTGTGATGGTATCTGCCCCACCTATTATTTTAATCAGGACAGCGGTGAATGCGAAGAATTCATCACAGGATGCTGCGGTGTAGAAGCCTTTCATAGCATGGAAGCCTGCATTGAAACCTGTATAGGATGGTAAACTCACGGAAAAACAACTGTCACCCTGAGCGAACAGCGAAGGGTCTCACTGGTTGGTATTGTAGTATGATATTGAGATTCTTCACTTCACTCTGTTTCATTCAGAATGACAGGTAATAGGAGAAACAACATGAAACATTTATTAATGCTCATACTTTTTTTAATTTTTAATTTTCAATTCGTAATTGCCCAAGAACCGGATACCGTCATCATAAATTGCCCCGATGCATGGGAGAAATTTGATTATGATTATGCTGATTACACCATTTACCCCGGGGATGAATCATCTATTCAGATTATTTCTCAGCCCAATTGGCTCACAGTGGGACTGGAAGAAACCACAAATTGGGGAATTCAGCCTCATATTCATGGCGACCCATTATGGGTTGATAATTATGAAGTGACCCTGGGTTGGTTCGAGATTAATCTGGAAACATTGGAAGAAGATTTATGGACGGTTTACATTTTTCAAATTGATGTTTTGCCTTCAGTATGCATGGATCCAAATGCCTGTAATTTTGTGCCCTATTGGGTAGAAGATGAACACTGTCTTTACGAGGTGTCTTGTTGGCAGGACCCCTGTAATTATGAAACCTGCGAGGCTTATCCTAATGCTGAGTGTATGGCTGATTACTGCGGTGACTGCTATGCCGATTTCTATGTGAATGATATTTTGGTAAACTGCATTGACCCGCCAGAAGATTGTACCATTTTGGGTGATACCAATAATGATGGAGAAGTTAATGTAATAGATATTATAATTATGGTGTGTATATGGCCACCATGTGGCACCGAATGTAGTGGTGATGTAAACGGTGACGGCACAGTGAATGTATTGGATATTGTTATGATAGTGAATATCATTTTGGAGAATTAATTGAAATGAACCCCGATTTTATTAAAACCTGTCATGCTTAGGATACGAAGCATCTCAATCCTTTATTTGAATTTTTAACATTTGAGATACTTCACTCCATTCAGTATGACAGAGTAATGGGAGAAACAATATGAAACAAATACTACTTTTTTCATTTTTCATTTTTAACTTTTCATTTTCCCAAGATACCCTCATGGTACAGGGCACTGTTCAGGGAATGTTTTACATCCCCGAATGTATGTGTGCACCCTTTGTTTTAGTGGATGACAGTATGAATATAAACTATGCCATGGGAACTACCCCTTATGAATCGGTTGCCTACCAGGAATATGCGGATCAACAGGTCATTATTACCGGTGTACTTAGTGAATACATCTGCGAGGGGTTCTGTGATGAAGTCCAACCAGCTTTGCAGGTTATCAGTATTGAATTGGCAGAAACTGAACCAGATGTCACCCTCAGCTTTGACTGCCCTGAAGAAGTGGTGGCAGGGAGTGAGGGAAATACAATATCGATAATAATGGAAAATGAGGTTTATGTTGGTGGAATAGAATTATACATAGAGTTAAGTTCTCAGAATATAGAAATTACAAATATTGTGGGAGGTGAATTAGTTTATATTAATTACACCAGTTGGTATTACAGTGATTCTACACAAATTTATATATTATCATTTAGTATTGGTACGGGGTTAATGATTCCCCCAGGAGTTGGTTTATTATTTAATATTGAATTTTCAGGCTTAGATTTAGGAGGTGATGTTCAATTAGAATTTTCAAATGTTGTTATGGAAGGATCGAATCCTAATCCAATCGAAAATATTGACTACTCCGATACCTGCACCATTTCAGTGGTTGAACCTGACCCTCAAATTGGGGATATGTGTGAATCAACTTCTAGTGATCCCGGTTTTTTGGATTGCGAAAAGTTTTGTATCGATGAAGTTTTTTATGATCAATGGCTCGGAGACGGATATTGTGATGAATCATGGGGCATAACATTTAATTGCGAAGAATTCGGTTATGACTGTGGGGACTGCAACTCTGATTGGGATGGCACTGACCCATTAGGGTTTTGCGGAGATGACTGCACATTATTGGGTGACGTAAATCTGGATTGGGAAGTGAATATTTTGGATGTGATAATAGCGGTAAACTGTGCAATTGGTCATTGCGGGGAATGGATGACTGAATGTGAAATTTGGGCATTAGATGTTAATGGAGATGGTAATTTAAATATATTGGATATTGTAATTATGGTTAATATCATTCTCTCCGGCGATACCCTCCCGGACGATTGTTATATAGAACCCGATATTGGACCCTGTGATGGTTCTTGTCCGAAATACTTTTTTGACCCCGACTCCGAAGAATGTGAGGTGTTTTTCTGGGGTTGTTGCGAAGGGGTTGTACCCTTTGATACATTGGAGGAATGCCAGGAAGCGTGTGAGTAGTAATTAACCACCATGCCTAAGGCAGGCAAGCAGATTCACACAGATAGGCACAGATTGATCCAAGTAAATCGTAGGGGCAAGGTCACCACGCCCGAGATTGAGCACAATCATAAGACGGGCAGGGAGACCCTGCCCCAAAAGAGACCTTTTTTAAGTCAGATTATTGCTTATTTTAAATATCTCACCAACAAACATATCAACCAAAAAATAAATACCCTCGGTACTAAACTCTGGCAACGCTCCTTCTACGATCACATCATACGCAACGATGAAGATTATTGGAATACCCAAATGTATATTGACATAAATCCTGCTAAATGGGAATGGGACACGGAAAAAATTGGAATGCAATATGACAGAATTATCTGAATTAAAATCTAATCTCCTTGCGTTTGCAGGAGTCACGGAAGAGTACCCTTGGGGACCCTCCCCCATGGTCATTAAGGTGGGTGGAAAAATGTTTGCCATTGTGGGGTTGGAAGCTAACCCCTTAAAAATATCACTTAAGGCTGACCCTGAAGATGCCATTATTCAGCGTAATATGTATGATGCAGTGCAACCGGGATATCATTTGAATAAAGAACATTGGAATACGGTAACTTTGGATGGCAGCATTCCCACAGATTTAATTAAACAGATGTTAGAAGAATCTTATAATCTGGTCATAAAGAAGTTATCAAATAAATCAAGAGAAGATATTGGTATAAACAAATGAATGTCAGGAAGCAAATTCCAAAGTATAAAGAGGGGTCTTTTATTACGGGTGCATTAAATGATTTTAAAACCGATAATCATTTTCAATTATTTACGAACCTTGCAAAATATGGAGAGATTGTTCGGTTCAACTTAGGTACTGAACCGGTCATATTTATTTCCAATCCACAGTACATTAAATACATACTTCAGGAAAATTATAAGAATTATAAAAAGGATTATTTTTATAAAGACTTGAGTCTTGCTTTGGGGCAGGGATTAGTTACCAGTGAGGGGGATTATTGGAGGCAACAGCGCAAATTAATTCAACCTACCTTTCACCGACACAGTATTTCAAATTTTGCAGAAATTATTCGCCAGGAGACATTAATAACTCTTAAAAACTGGCAATCTCTTAAAGATAAAAGGGTGAATTTTGTGGAAGAGATGAAAACATTAACTTTATCCATTATATCCAAGTGTCTTTTCAGTGTTGATATGAGGGATGATGCGCAAAGTCTCGGTTGGATAATAAATGATTTGATTGAATATTTAAATTTTAGAATGGAGTTGTTAATAAAAATTCCTGGGAAACCAATTCTCCCTACTGCTAGACATCTTCGGTTTAAGAAAAATTATTCAAAAGTTGTATCCGCATTAACTCATATAATTGATGAAAAAAGAAAAGATTTGAATGAACCGAGAGATATGTTGGATATGTTAATATTGGCACAAGATGAAGAAACCGGCTTAGGGATGACGAATCAACAGCTTATTGATGAGGTTATAACCATGTTTTTAGCAGGTCATGAAACTACTGCCCATAGTATTATGTGGTGTTATTATTTACTAAACAAGCATGAAGATGTGTATGACAAATTTCGATCAAGTCTTGGAGAATTAGGGAGTACTGAGAATATTACCATGGAAGAAATAATGAATTCAGAGTACACAGAGTGGTTAATAAATGAAACGATGAGGTTTTTTCCTGTAGTTTGGGGTATTGGTCGAGAGGCTATTATAGATGATGAAATTGATGGATATAAAATACCTAAAGGAAAGGCTGTTATGGTTCCCATTTTATATATGCATCACCATCCAGACTATTGGGACAACCCTGAAAAGTTTTCTCCAGACCGATTTAAAGATTTGGATCTTCAAAAAGATAAAAAATGGATTTATATGCCATTTGGAGAAGGGCCCAGGAAATGTATAGGTAATAATTTTGCATTATTAGAAATGCAGATAATTCTAACCCTTCTCACAAAAGAATTTACAATTACCATTGAAAACTTAGGCGATATTCAAGCCCACAATGGGGTAACCACACGACCCCACCAAGATTTTTTTGCACAACTACATTAAAGGATTATATGAAAAATTATTATTCAGATAAAACTATATTAATTACAGGTGCTTCTTCGGGAATTGGTCTTGAATTTGCCAATCAATTAAATGAATTTGGAGCAAATTTAATACTCACCGCACGGAGTAAAGCCAAATTAAATGAACTGGCAGAAAATTACCAAAGTGCTATCGTTATCCCTGGTGATTTAAGCGATAATACTTTTCCATCTCAATTATATAATGAGATTCAATCCAAAGGAATAGAGGTGGACATTTTAATTAACAATGCGGGATTTGGATCAATTGGTAAGTTGTTAAGATCCGATTCCGTAATTTATGAAAGCATGGTTCAGGTAAATATCACTTCTTTGACTCAGCTTTCCCATTTATTTATTACCGATATGGCAGAAAAGGGCAAGGGGGGAATTATCAATGTGGCTTCTGTGGCAGCTTTCCAGCCGGTACCTTATATGAATGTTTATTCGGCAACAAAAGCATATGTGAGGTCATTTTCTTTAGCACTACATGAAGAGTATAAGGATAGAGGCATAGTTATAACAGCTGTCTGTCCGGGATATACCAAGACCAATTTCCAAAATGCGGCGAAAATGAGTCCTAATGCAGTGGGAATTAAAATGCTGCCGGACGATGTTGTTCGGCAATCCCTAATCGCTCATAAAAAGGGAAAAAATTTGGTAATTAATGGGTTAATTAATAAAATAATGGCTCACTCCAATCGTTTTTTGCCATCTGCTATAACATTGGCAGTTACCCGAAATTTGATGAAAAAGGCTTAGTATCTGCTATACTGTTCTTATCCGTCAGACCGTACCAAGCGGTCAAATGGTTAAATAGTTTAGGGAGGAGTAAAGTAATATGAAAATAGTTAGAAATATTTCAGCCGTAATACTTGGAATAATTATAGGTGGGTTCGTTAATATGTCCCTAATTAATTATGGTGGAATTTTAATACCTCCCCCTGAAGGTGTAGATCCAAATAATTTTGAAAGTATAAGGGAAAATATTCATCTCTATGGGATAATTCATTTTTTGGTTCCCTTTTTAGCTCATGCTTTAGGCACATTTGTTGGTGCATTAATTGCCTCTCTAACCGCTTCAAGTCATCAATTCAAATTTGCATTATCTATTGGCTGTTTTTATTTAATGGGTGGAATTACCATGGTTATGATGTTGCCCTCACCATTATGGTTTAATATATTGGATTTAGGATTTGCCTATATTCCTATGGGCTATCTAGGCTGGAAACTAAGTGGAATATTTAATCCAAAAATGTAGAAATTAAAAACCTTCAAGGTTGATATTGAATTATCATGGTGTCACCTTGAAGGTTAGATTTTTTATAATTATCTCGCTACTCTAAGTGGTCTGATGGTTAGGGTTGCAGAATTTCGTTTACTAGAAGTACCACATCAATAACGTTCAGAACACCATCTTGATTAACATCTGCAGCAGCAAATTCTGTAGCTGTAGGTATATCATTTTCCAATACAAAATTCACCAGCAGAATTACATCCAGCACATTTATAATGCAATCCTCATTGATATCTGATGCAGGACATTCAGTTGAAGGAGAAAGGGGAGGAAATACAATAAAATCAATCCATGCTGCATCATCTCCACTTACTACTCCCGTATCCTTAATATAGAGCCATTTAAAAGTATGAATTCCCGTAGAAACTGGAAATGATTCTAAAGACCAATCTACCTCGCCAGCCCATTTTTCCAACTCAATTCCATCTATTGAAAAGGAGAGGTAATCGTAATAATTCCCAGTTTGGGAACCCACATTTTCACAGGATACTTTTTTATAAAAGGATATCTGTCCATCTTCTAATACATCCAGAGTAATAGAAAGGGCTGATGTTTCACTATGATCAATACTACCGGATTTACCACTATTGACTCCTTCAAAAGTAGTATTTACATCTATTGTCCAATCAGCATTACCGCTAAATTCCCAACCCAAATTTGAAAATCCATCTGCTTCAAAGTCTTCAATATCAGCATTTTCCAGCCAGGGATCAATACTCAACTGAAAATTTAATTCAGTAAATCCTGTGGGAGGAACGGTTACTGTTTCACTTTGAGCTAAATACCCAAATGCGCTGGCAGTAATAGTATAAGTACCGGGAGTGAGCAATCGATAATAATCCCCATTTTCAGGATCAGGAGTAATATCGTGATTAATACCCTGAACGGAAATAATGGCGTCCATGGGTTCACCCGTTTCGGTATTGGTTACTATACCCCTCACACCATCATGGACAGCTTCCAAATACGCAAGCATGGGTTCTCGGTGGTCATTCCATAATCCCGGGAGTTGATTTGAATTTGGCCATTTTGTATTATTTTGTTCTAAAGTAATGTCACAATCTCCTTCCCAGATATAATTCCAATCCTGCATTCCGCCAAAAATTGCGTACCACTGTGATCCGTTGGTAATACCGTTTGAAAATCCTCCAGAAGCCATATTGGGATGAGCATCTGCATAGGTAAGTGCTAAGTGAACAAAAAGATCATCATCGGGTGAAGCTGAATACACACCTGAATTGGGTCCATCAAAAGGGAAATTAGCAACCAAAGCACCTGTATGCATATTGGCAGAGAGTACAAAATGATGATTCCATGTCCATTCCATTAATGCACGGGTTTCAGGTTCCCGCCCACTTATTGTATTGCTTACATCTGTAAATTGATCTGGGAAATCTCGATTCAGATCAACTCCATTTGCATTGTATCGTTGCCCCAATTCAAATCCGTCTGGATTCATGGTGGGCATGATGAAAATAGCTGTGTTGTCAATAAGATTGGTAGCTTGAGAATTACTGCCGTAACCCTCTACCAACCATTCAATCAGATACAGGGATAGCTCTCGACCAACTGTTTCATCACCGTGCATATTGGCAACATATTTAAACTCGGGTTCCACTTCATTCACACCGGGATTATCTGAAATTTCCATTACCCACAATTCCCTGCCTTGGACAGATTGGCCTATACTTTCCAAACGAGTAATCTCTGGGTATGAATCGGCAATATACTGCATAAAGGTAGTGAGCTCATTATAATCGTGGTAGTCTTCCATAGAATTTCTTGAATCTTGGGTGCTACTTTTTAGCTCATCATAATACAGTTTAGCTTGGTTAGGAATTTCTATTATTCCAAAATTGAGTTGTTGGATTTGATTAAATTCTTCATCTGTGACAAATGCGTGTACTTCCGTTAGAGTACGGTGATGATCCAAATCAATACCCATTTCCACCAGCTGATGAAGTTGGGTGATATTATTAAAGGAGATTTCTACCATATGCTTTTCTGACAGAGAAAAGCCTAGGGAAAAAAGTGCTAAAAGTATAATTATATTTTTCTTCATTTATCCATTTTCCAAATTTGCATGAAAACTATGAATTTTAATAAAGGGAAACCAATTCCAATAATGTAATAGTTTGTATCATTTAATAGTACATGGATGGTATTCAACCAGTATTTCTTTAAATTATTCAAATAGTTTTATTTTTCCTGATATATAGGGAATTAATCATTGTTTCACTGCGGTCCATTGTTCAGAATGTGCTATAGATACACCAAACATACCGACAGAAAGTGTAAAACTCCCGCCGGCGGTACCTTCATTTGAAAAAGAGCCTTCCAAAGAACCGGTAACCGAAAAATCAGAAGTACTTAAACTTAATTCTGCATCAATTGTACCATCACTATTTATTAATCCTAAAACAGCAATATTTTCAACAATATATTCCCCTCCAAAAAATGTCAGGTCAATTGTCATAGTTCCGGCAATTAAATATTCATCGCCGAGTTTATAGATATTAAATGAAAATGGTCTTGTAAGTGTTTCTCCCTCCCAATTGCCAACAATATCATCAAAAAATAAGTAAAGTATTTGCTTTGTTTTTGAGACACTCAACCCTAGTTCATCGATATTTTTAGCAATGACAATGAAATCATTTACTCCTGCTTCTAGTGAAACTATTTCTTCAAATTGACCATTTTCTGAGACATTAACAATATTATCATTAATTGTTAAGTCTAATTCTCCACCAACAACCCAACCAGAAATTGTACCCTCGGATTGAAATAACACTTCAAATATTGGTGGATTTATAGATAATAATGGTTCACCGGATGCTACCCTTACAACTATAGAATTGCTTAATAAAGAATCAATTTTACCTGTAATATTGGTTTCACCTTTGGAAATACCTAATATAGTTCCATTCGATACTTGTGCAACAAATTGATCTGCCGATATCCAAGTTATATCTTTGTTATTTAAACTTTGTACAATAGTATCAATATTTATCTCAACGTACTCCGTATAGGATAATACTCCATTGTTTGAAATAGTGATCTTATCTTTTTGGGAGTAAATTCCCTCAGCAGATAAATTTATAATTTTGCCTTCTCCTAGCAAAATTGTATCCATTTCAGAAAAAATATTTAATTTTAAAAGTGTAGTTGTTATTTTTGATTCTGGTTTTTCATTACACATCTGAGTGAAAATGCTTATAGATAAACAAATAAGTATAAATCTTAACTTAAAAAACAATACTTGCTCCAACATTTATCATGGGACCACCCAAATTCAAATTATCATTTCTGTTATTTTTATATGGTTTAAGGTAAATTAAGTCATACTCAATTTCACCATTTATAACTATCCCTAATATAAAAGGGAAGTTAAATCCATATAAGAAATATCCACCTTGATTTTGATTTGTTGAAAAATCAGTATTTAAATCTGTTAAAATAGGCACACTTGTTGTAATTGTTTCTTTGACTTTTCCTAAAATTATTCCCACTTCAGAATAATAATTTTTTTCAGGATAGTATCTGAAACCTAATGAAATAAACTCCTGGTTCCAAGTAGCGCTTCCAGTTAAATCGATACTTTTTACTATTGACTCTCCTTCAGCATTAAACTGATTATATTTAATTAAAAAAAATGATTTATTCCATCCTAGACCAAGCCCTCCTCTTAAATTGTAATTTGAATTACCATAAATTGTTGTAAAATTATTTACCACTGGACTAAAACTTCCTACGTTACCAATTAATATTAAAGACAATTTTCCTCCCCCAGTATCTCCAAATAAAAAAGATAAAATAAAAATAAAATAATAAAATAATTTGGGAATTCTTTTAATCATGAGATAATAATATTTCTGAACGATCGTGCCATTATTAATTAAAATAATTTACAGTAGTTTCTTAATATTTTTATAGGATATTATTTATTATGGAGAGCATTTAATTAAATGGTATTTTGGTATATTCTTTTAAATAGGTACTTGAATATCAATTCATTTATTATATAATAGTAGTTCAAAAAAGCCATATAGAATTTGATATAAATAATTACTAGATCCATAAAGGAGTTCAATAATAATGCTGTAAATTTCCTCATGGGAAATTCTGCAAAAACCTATAGAGTTGAGGGTATGCATTGTGCTGGATGTGTGGCATCAGTTGAAAAATCACTAAATGCAATTGATGGGGTCCAGTCTGCAACAGTGAATTTACCCCTCGAAAATGTACGGATTAATTTTGTGCAAGAGTTGCCCTTTGTAAAATTAAAAGATGAACTTCAGTCCGCAGGTTATACCTTGGTTGATGAACCACCTCAAGACTTATCAGCTCAAAAAGAAAAGGATATTGCAGATTGGAGAAGGCGATTTATTTGGGCGACTATTCTGGGTTCACCCCTGCTCATTTTTGCCATGTGGGAGATGATGGCAAGTGGAGAAATTGGATGGCAATCTATACTGCTTCAATTCTGTTTGGTAGCCCCCATCATTTTTATTAGCCGACAATTTTACATAAACGGATTTACAGCCCTGGCTCACAGAAATCCCAATATGAATAGTTTGGTGGCTTTAGGTACGGGTGCTGCTATTCTATATTCCCTTATTTCATCGGTAAATATTCTATTTCAATTAGGGATTACAGGATTCGAAAAATTGTATTTCGAAAGTGCCGGAGTCATTTTGGTTTTTATTACCATGGGGCGATTTCTGGAAGCCCGTGCAAAATATCAAACCACTAGAGCATTATTAGAACTTTTCGATAGGGCTCCCAAAACTGGGTTCTTAAAAAAGGGAGATCAATGGGTGGAAGTCCCGGTCATCGATATTCAACAAGGTGATAAAGTGATGATAAAACCTGGTGGCCAAATTCCTGTTGATGGCATTGTGGTTGAGGGGTCATCATTTGTGAATGAATCAGCCATTACGGGAGAGCCGATCCCCATTGAAAAAACAGAAGGAGATGCCTTAACCGGTGCGACCATAAATACTTCAGGCGTACTAATTATGGAGGCTCAACAGGTTGGAGGAGACACTATATTTTCTCGAATAATTCAATTGGTTGAACAAGCTCAAAATAGTAAGGCACCCATTCAATCTCTTGCTGATAAAGTCGCGGCAGTATTCGTACCAGTAGTTTTGATTTTGGCAATTGTATCTTTTTCTGGGTGGCTGTTGATTGGGCAATCATTGGTTTTCGCATTTAACATTTTTATTTCAGTGTTAATTATAGCCTGCCCCTGTGCCCTTGGTTTGGCAACTCCTACTGCTATGGTGGTTGGTACCGGGTTAGCTGCAGATTTGGGGATTCATTTTAAATCTGCCGAAGCTTTGCAGAATTTAAGTGAAATTGCCACAATATTTTTTGATAAAACGGGTACCTTAACTTTAGGAAAACCAAAAGTTGTGGAATTCAAAACCGATATCGCCGAGAATGAATTTATCATGAAATCGGCATCTTTGGAAAAAGGATCAGAACATCCATTAGCAGATGCAATAATGAAGTTGGCTGAAGACTTAGATATCCAAACCAGTGAATGTCAAAACTTTCAAGCTGTCTCTGGAAAGGGAATTCAAGGTGATGTGGATGGGAAAACTATTCAAATTGGGACATTAAAATGGCTAAACAATTCAGGTGTAAAATTGCCCCTCCCGTATATCGAAAAATTAGCCGAATGGGAAAAAAATGGGTACACTATAATTCATGTAGCATCCGTTGGTGAGTGGATTGGTATGGTTGCAATATCAGATACCCTCAGAAAAGATTCAAAAATTGTAATTCAGCAATTAAAACAAAACAGCGTGTCAACTCATTTATTAACTGGTGATAGAATAACATCAGGCGAATTTATTGCCCATAAAATAGGAATTAAAATTGTCCATGCTGAACTTTTACCCAAAGATAAAGCAGAAAAAATTTCGGAGATGCGAGCTTCTGGAATGAAAGTTGCAATGGTGGGGGATGGTATCAATGATGCTCCTGCATTGGCAACGGCAGATGTGGGAATTTCTATTGGGTCAGGTACAGATGTCGCGCTGGAAACCTCCGATGTTGTGCTCATGCGTGATGACTTAACATCAGTCGTCAATGCATTGCAATTGAGTAAACGGGTGGTAAATAAAATCAAGCAGAATTTATTTTGGGCTTTTGCCTATAATGTGGTGGGGATTCCCATCGCCATGGGGCTTCTCTACCCAATTAGTGGATATTTATTAAATCCAATGCTAGCCGGTGTGGCAATGGCGTTTTCATCTGTAAGCGTTGTTGGGAATACTTTGCTTTTAAGAAAAAGGTGAGTGGGGTAAGAAGTAAGAATTAAGTAAAAAATAAATCGAGGGGAAATGAATTCCCCCCGATTCTAACCTTGGCGTTAATTGCCAGACACTCATGCCTGACAGTACTAAAAAATAGACTGATTTTCCGCCGAAATTTTGTGAGTTAAGTCACAAGTAAACTCTCATATAAAATTAAAACAAAAATGGCTCTAATATATTCATTAATATAGAACATCAATTCTCACTAACTTTTCCCCGCATAATTACTATGGAGAATAACCCCAATTGACTCATAAACTAAAAAGCTGGGCACTTAACCAGGCTATCGAACATTCCAGGCGAACCGTTATATTGGTATTGCTAATCACCGCATTTATAGGATCGGGAGTCCGATTCATTTTTCTTGATGATAATATAATGAATATGCTTCCAAAGGATATTGACTCCCGACGAATCTGGGACGAGGTAATAGAAGAATTCAAATACACTGATTTTTTCTTTGTTGCTTTTGGTAATCCAAATGAAAAGATATTGAATCCAGATGCCCTTGCTATTGCCTGGGACCTTACGGAAAAATTTGAAAATATTTCTCTTGTGGATGAGGTAATTTCCATTTCTACTATGAACCGAATGGATAGTGAAGATGGTTTTCTGGAAGTAGCGGATCTCATGCCTCAAAAACATCTTACAGATGAAGAGGTTGCTTCGCTTTCAGATTATTTGGAAAACAACTCAAATATAAGTTCCAGAATTCTCAGTAAAGGGGGGAACTACATTAATATAGTAATCAGACCAAAAGGTGATGATGACTTTCCCGGATTGGTGGCAGCGGTTAATGAAATTACCGCACCGTATCAAAATCAGTATGAATTTAATTTTGGAGGCCAGCCCCATCTTACCGGTGCAATACCGGAATTGATAAAAACTGAAACGCAACAACTCATGTTGCTGGGGCTTTTTATAATGGCAACAATTTTGTTAATAAATCTTCGCAGCCTACCTGCCGTAGGAATGGTATTATCAGTTATTTTTCTCTCTGCTTTAGCTATGATGGGTTTCATGGGCTGGGTGTATTATTTCACTGAAACTCCTCGGTTTTCTTTTTCAATGGTAAATACCTCCATGCCCATCGTTCTGCTCACCATAGCAAATTCGGATGGAGTACATATCATATCTCGGTTTTTCAGAGAAGCCAGAAAATATAAAGATGTAAAAAAAGCTCTCACCATGACCATGAATCAGCTCATGTTACCAGTTTTTCTTACTTCATTAACCACTACCGCTGCTTTTCTGACTATGGTGTCATCTCCCATTTCTACCATGACGGGTTACGGTGTAACCATTGGATTTGGCATCATGTGGGCGTGGATACTTTCTTCTACCTACCTCCCGGCTGTAATTAATCTGAAAAAATGGGACATGAAAAATGCTGCTATTGATAAACCCAGCATTTTGGAAAAACTCATCCATCGCTTCGGTAAAAGTCTTCTTAATTATCCAAAACAGGTATTTTTAACTGGGTTTCTTATAGTTGCAGTATCATCTGTTGGAATTTGGTTTATTAATGTGGAAGTGAACATAATCAACTTATTTAAACCCGGGCACGAAATTAGAGAATCAACTCTATTTTTAGATAGGGAAATGGCTGGGTCAATGAGTCTCGTTTTAAAAGTAGAAGGCGACTTGAAAGATCCGGCGGTGCTGAATAAGATGATTGATATTCAGGATTATATTTCTGTCTTTCCCACAGTAAATACTACTTTTTCAATTGCCGATGTCATTAAGGAGATGCATAAATCCATCATGGATAATGACCCGAAATTTGACTCAATTCCAGAGACTCGTGGAAAAATAAACAATCTTTTTACCATGTACTCTATGTCAGGTGACCCGGATGATTTTGAAGCATTGGTTGATTACGAATATGAAACCGGTCTTATAACTGCCATGATGCAGTCCGTCTCAACAAAAGAAATTGTCATAATGGCTGATCAAATAGAAGCCTATATAAATGAAGTGGGAACGGAAGAATTCACAACCGAAACTTCAGGGATGATGATGTTTTTAAAAGACTTTACCAATCTTGTGGTTCAATCCTCCATCAATAGTATTTTATTATCATTAGTAATAATATTTTTTATTGCCTGGATATTTTTCAAGCATTGGAAATTTGGACTTTTTTCGGTCATTCCCCTTACATCGGCGGTTATTCTAAATTTTGGACTCATGGGCTGGTTCGGTATAGACTTAAGTCATTTTACAGCTTTGCTCACTGCCATTATTATTGGGGTGGGTGTGGATTTTGCCATCCACTATATTTCAGAGTTTATTCATTATTCAAAAAATGGAATTGGTACAGATGAAATCAGTCGGCAAGTTGTGGATGATGTGGGTTATCCCATTCTGCTGGATGTTTTTTCTAATATGGGATTTGGCGCACTGGTTGCATCTTCACTTATACCACTGGTTCACATGGGGGGACTCATGGTTTTTGCCATGATTTCCACCTCATTAGGCACTCTCACAATTTTGGCATCCCTCATGGAAATTAATAAGCAAAACTTAATTAAACTTGGAAACGCATAACATGAAAAAATTACTTACCATCATAATGATAATGAGTAGGGCATTGGGACTAACCGGTGATGAATTGGTACAAAAAATGGAGGATCGGATTACTCCAAAAGATTCGAAGGCGGATATGATAATGACCTTAACCAATAAAAAGGGAAAAACCAGATCATCCTCGCTTCGGTCGATAACTAAGGATGATGGTGCCAAACAGATAATTTGGTTTTTGTCACCGGCAGATGATAAGGGGGTTTCATTTCTGAAAATTGAGCATGATGAAAAAGATGATGAAATGCGTATGTGGTTGCCAGCCTTTAAAAAAATTCGTCGTATATCTGCCAAAAAGAGATCGGATAGTTTTATGGGTTCTGATATGAGTTATGAGGATATGTCCACCCGCCAAATAGATGAATTCAATTTTAATATAATAGGAAATGATACTATTCAAGAAGTGGGTTGCCATTTGTTAGAATCCAAACCGAAAGAGCATATTCGAACCGAGTACAGCCGGCATATTACTTGGGTGGATTCTACTTTATTTCTACCATTGCGGGAAGAGTCGTATGATAAAAAGGGGAAACTTTTGAAGGAAAAAGTTTTCACCTATATGGTCATTAATGACTATCAAATTTTATTGAAAGTTCATGTAGCCAACATCCAGAAAAATCATTCAACCACCCTCAAATTCGAAAACATAGAATTGGACAGGGGTGTAGAAGATAGTTTTTTTCATGAGCGATATTTGAAAAGACTGCCCAAATGAAAAACTATATTGTATCAGTAGTGTCCGGAATAAATTTCATTTATTTTGATTTTTTTATAAATGATGTGTGATTCTGATGAGACGATTAAGAATTTATAAATACTAGGGAATTTTTAGAATTTAATATATAATGTTTAATTTTTATATTCCCATCCTTTGAGGGGATCTGCGAAGCCGAGGGGTGGGTTTGAATCGATTATAATTACAAAAATAGTAGAATTTGATATATTTATTTACAATTGCAACCCTTCGTACACACCCCATTCACTCCGTGAACCCCCTATCAAGAGGGGAATATATTCACTTGCTCTCGTTGATACAGAGATACAGTTATATTTTAACGGGACACTATTAATATTATATTTTGAATATTCATAATTCCGCAGAGCCACACAGCCGTAAATTATACTTTCGATTATATAACGCTTGTAATTAAAATGTTTATTAAAAAATTAGTAGATAGAAGAGTGCCTCAAATTTTGGGCTCATATTTTATTGGTGCCACTACCTTGATATTTTTCATCGACTGGCTGGTGGTTAAATATGAATTTTCAGAATATTATACATCCCTTGCACTATTTGGACTAATTTGCATTATCCCGTCGGTAATTATTTTAGCCTACTTTCATGGTGCACCAGGGAAAGATGAATGGACAAAAGTTGAGAAATTTGGCATTCCCATTAATATTGTTTTTATTGCTGCAGCCTTGTATTTTGGCTACACATTTAATTATTTCGAAGAAGTACCTCCGGATCATTCGAAAGTGTATGATAGTTTTCTGGTGAATATCAAATCAACCCAACAATATATTGATAATTACAAAAAGACACCCGCATTTGATGAAGTAAGCACTTTTGTTGATTCTATATATCCCATTACAAATTCCAGATTAACTGAAATTCAGGGTTTTGTATATGCAAAGCTGCGCCAGGAATTTATTCATCATGACATTGACATTAATTTTGCAGAAACCAGTAAAGAAAAAGAAATGTTAAATGAACTGATTTCCATGGATTATATCTTTTATTTATTGGGTCTTGAGGATAGTCTGAGTAAGAAAAAAACAAATAACATCGAACCGCTTTATTTTGAAATACTAGATTATTTTAACAAAAAACATAACACCCATATTGATTTTATTTTAAATATTGATGTGATGGAGGCAATTCCATCTCTTAAAGGTAAAATTCTCATGATTGATACCCATGAAAATACAACTGTTGTTGGGTTTAGGTATGTTAGTACGAGTGGTTACACAGATGATGATGGTGAAAGACTGTTATTTTTTGAATCTGTAAGGAATAATATATATGATGTTAGTCATATTGAAGATGATGATATAAAAGATCCTATATTTGAATCTTTATCAAATAATATAAAAGATTTTAGCTTTGGGGAATATATAGGTGTAATTAACAGTATCTTAGATACAGATTTGGTGACCATTAAATTAAATAAACCTGAATTAATTAGGGGTACTCAATTAATCAATTTATCAAGAGAATATCTATTTCAAGAAAAAAATATAGAAGCAACGTTAAAGAATTATACTGCTGATTACAAAACCATTCACAACTTTTTCACTCAACATCCTGAATCTATTGAAAATTATTATACAGAATTAGATCTTGATTCTCTTGATTATGGGGGGAAATCAAATCTACTCAATTGGTATAAAATTGAAATTGATTCATTAGAAGAAAATTATCAAAATATTGTTAATGAATATCAAAATCAAAAATATGAAGAGGTTATAGGTTTTGGGAAAACAGAATTCAGATACTATCTTAAAATATTAACGGTTCAAGATAGTATTGCCACAGCAAAGGTTACGGGAAAATTATTTCCGTTTACTCAACCACAAATTGGTGATAAAATAAATATAAAATAATGGAAACACAGCCGAAAGAAAGTCGATTAGAAGAGTTTATAGAAAACCCCATTAAAGCATTATGGAAGTTATCTCTTCCCATGATGTTTGGCATGGCAGTACAGGCGATATATATGCTGGTTGATACTGCCTTCATTGGCAAATGGGTTGGAGGTACTGCCCTTGCCGCATTGGGATATGTCTTTCCGTTTTTATTTATTCTTATGGGAATTACTTTCGGGCTTGGGTCGGGTGCTACTACCGTAATTGCCCAATTTATCGGTGCAAAAGATAAAAAGAATGCAGATAATGCAGCAGAACATACCATTTTATTGGGACTCATAATTGGGGCTATAATTGTTGGATTCGGGATTTTATATGGTCACAAATTCATTGGCGTTCAGGGTGCAGATGTAGAAACGGTAGAGGTTGCTCTCGAATATTTTTATATCATGATTGGAGGTTCTATTTTCATGATACTCTCCGTTTTCTTTAGATCCATTTTATCTGGTGAGGGAGAAATGATGTTCCCTATGAAAGTATTGGGGGCTGGAACCGTGTTAAATATAATCCTCGACCCCATTTTTATTCACTATTACCAAATTGCTGGTGCTGCCATTGCTACGGTTATCAGCCAAGCCTTGGTCACTTTGGTTTTTATTTATGCTTTGTTATTTAAAGAGCACAGTTACATAACCTTTAATCTCAAAGATTTTTCCTTCAATATGAAAATTATTAAAGATATATTTCGCATGGGAGTTCCTGCCTCTCTCAGCATGATCATTATGTCCATGGGAATATTACTATTCAACTGGATATTAGGCTCTTCAGATGCCGTTGCCGCCTATCAAACCGCAGGGAGAATTGAGCATTTATTTTTTCTTCCAATTATTTCTGTAGCCACATCTCTAGTTACTTTAGTGGGAATGTTTTATGGCGCAAAACGATTTGATTTAATTCGTACAATGATAAAATATGGGTTAACACGTGCCGTAGGCATATCCCTTAGTTTTAGTGTATTATTCTTATTCTTTAGTGATAGTATTCTTCCGGTATTTACTGATTCTCCAGAAATAATTAGACTGTCTGTTTTATATTTTAAAATCATGGCCTTTGCTTATCCATTTATAACTATTGGCATGACCAGTACCAGAATAATGCAGGGGTTGGGAGTTGCCTACCCCATGTTTATACTCACTTTGTTTAGGGTAGTCATTATTTCTGCCTCTTTAGCCTGGTACTTTGTTATGATATTAGATAAACCCGTCCATTATGCTTGGGTTGGTACCTTAATATCCTGTATTATAACTGCTGCTGTCAGCTTAACCTGGCTTAGAATTATTCTCAATCGTTCAATGAAACCGGCATTGGAAGCAGGCTGATTTTGTTACAATTTTTTACATAATAAAAGGAAACTTACTTTTGGAGACCCGCGTAAATTTTATAGGTGGTTGGACTTCTTCTTAGTTAACTCCTCCTTAAAGTAAACTCAACAGATTCAACCTCCTCCTCTAATTAAGGGCTTCGGAAACGAAGCCCTTTCTTTTTAATGACCATTTTACAATAATCATTATTGAATCATATTTTTCTCCAAAGGTTTATGAACTGAGATAAATGTACCAACCCAAGTATTTCATAAGTACATGAATATATTTTTAAAAGATGTGATTTACGCCAAAGAAATTTTCATACAAAATTAACTGAAATCGGTTTTGCAGACGAGTTACTTTTGTTACAAAATTTTACATTAAATTTGGAAACTTACTTTTGGAATTCAGCGTAAATTTATTCGGTGGTTGAACTTCTTCTTAGTTAACTCCTCCTTACAACAAACTCAAAAGATTCAACCTCCTCCTCTAATTAAGGGCTTCGGAAATGAAGCCCTTTCTTTTTTCCCCTTCTAAACGAAAACTTTTAGTATATTCTCCTTATAAATATGAATAGATTTATCAAATATGCACTTGTTTTTTCAGCATCCTTTGGATGGAGTCAGGATATAATTACTGAGTATTTAGTGGTTGGTGGCGATACTCTTGATGTATTTTCTTATCAGGTGCCAGAGAATTATAATGACTCAAACTCTCATTCACTACTTGTAGTTTTTCACCAATGGGGTGGAGATGAAAACAGTCCCTATTATACTCAATTCGATGAAGAAGCCAATACCCGCAGCTGGCTCTACCTTTCGCCTTTTGGAGGGTCAGCCAATAATTATAATCACCAGGATGCTCAATATTTTGTAATGCAGGAAATAATCTGGCTGTCTGAACAATACAATATTGATTCCAACCGGATTTATATGGTTGGTGGTTCCATGGGGGGTGCCGCTGGAGCCATATTTGCTAATAATCATCTAGACCCTGCCCAGCCAATGGTGGCAGCCACCGCATCTGCTTCAGGTATATTGGATTGTGAAAAGCGCTATTATGAAATGGATGGCAATAATAGTATGATTGAGTGGTTTGGTGGTTCACCGGAAGTTGTACCATTCGAATATCATCGCAACTCTGCCGTATTTTTTGCAGACTCCACCCAAAGCATGCATTTTAATTTACAACATACACCACTCTATTTGGATTTTGGTAC
>JACNLQ010000017.1 GCA_014381415.1 Fidelibacterota bacterium | reverse complement strand
AGCTTATTGCAACCGCTTCATCTTTGGACATCTGCTCTGTATAGCCTGCAATATCGGTAAACATGATGGCGGCTAGTTTTCTTTCAATTTGCATAGTTATTCAATACTATTATTTTTCATTTTGGTTTAGCATTCCAATTGCATATAGGGGAATTACGTCTATCTTTCCATAATGGCTGAAATTTTCAAGAGACGTTCTAATGCCCCGTTTTAACTTACGCTTATCCATAAATAATTGGATGCTCTGCATTTGACCTTTTGTCCCAGCTTTTACTTCTATGGGGACGATGTCGCTTCCTAATTGAATTACAAAATCAACTTCTGCATTGCTGTTTTTAGCCTCTCGATGCCAATAATAAAGTTCAGGGCGAATGAATGGATTTTGGCAATACATCAATTGTAGTCCTGCCGCTACTTCTGCAAGACTTCCAGCATTATTGAGCAGAGCGGTTTCTGTAGTGAAATAATCCTTTAGACTGAAACCTAAGAGTCTCTGATATATACCCGAATCGAATGGAATTACCTTAAATTTTTTCCAATTCACCTCTGCTCCAAGAGGGAGTCCATTCGCAGACGTATGTGGTATTTTATAAATTAATCCTGCTTGATTAAGAAGTTCCAGAGAAGTTTTAACGGATTTTCCAGTGGTAAAGGCAGAACCATTTTTAAATACGAATTTTCCACCAGCCTGTATCGCGGTGGATTGAAATACTTCCCTAAGTAACGCTACGGGAGACCGTTTTTTGTATTTTGCAAAATCATCTTGAAGGGAAGATATGAGATTATCCAAAATAGTCATACATTTAAGCAGATCCTTTTCTCCTAAATAGGCGGCAATTACCTCCGGCATTCCCCCAATCAATTGATAAATTCTGTAATACTCAAGCAATTGATTATGCAGAATATCCTCAATAGGATAATCAGAATTTGCATTTCTAATAACTGGAATCAGCTTAGAATGAATTGCTGTTAAGAACTCTTCAAATGTTAATGGGAATAAATACATTGAACTGATTCTGCCCACTCCGAAAGATGGTATTTCACTCAGTACAAATTCTAATAATGATCCTGCAGCCACAACATGAAGGTCTGGAAATTGTTCATAAAAATATCTCAATGACCTAATAGCATTGGGACATGCTTGTATTTCATCAAAAAATATTAACGTCTTTCCGGGAATTATTGGAACTGAACTTAGAACAGATAATGTAGAATAAATTTTCTGTGGATTTAATTGTCCTTCAAATAAATAGTGGATGTCTGGATTCTCATCCAGATTGATTTCTATATAATGGGGAAATGTTTTTCCCAACTCTCTAATTGAATAGGTTTTACCAACCTGTCGAGCTCCACGCAATAAAAGCACTTTATGTTTTTTGTCCTCCTTCCAATGGAGCAAATGCTTTTGTATTTTTCTATTTATAGATACCTGTTTCAAAATTTATTGTCCTTTTATCCATGGCAATATAAGGGTTAATTGTTCATTTATACAAGGCAATAATATAGATTTTATGGCAATATTCCAATCCAATATAAAACCAATCTTTGTTTTATAGTATTTTGAACTTATCAGCAGTATGACAATTGATTTGTGGATTTATAACTGTGTTATAGCTATCTCCATGGTGCATCCAAAGCTATGGAATAGGGTGAATGCTGAACTAATCGATAAATCCCTGAACTCAGAAAGCGTGTGTGCGAATCCTTGTCCCACAACTGCGGATGTGGTTAATTATGTTTTTAGAGACAATTCCCCGCTTTTTCCGGGATATGCGTGATTAATTGAACTTTTTTCTGTGTTTTTCTGTGTTCATCTGTGGTTAATTTTGCGAATCTCAATGAACGTTAAAACATGAATTCAGCCGGTATATATATCCACATTCCCTTCTGCAAACAAATCTGCAATTACTGCGATTATCATACCACTGAAAAACGGGAGGCTGAGATACCACGATTTGTGGAAATGCTCCTCAGGGAAATTGAACTGACAGCCATTAAATTTAATCACAAATGGCAATTTGACAGTATTTATTTAGGTGGTGGCTCCCCTACCCTGCTATCCCTAAAAGAATTAGAAATTATCCTCAAAATATTAAGAGACAAATTTTCCCTGTTCAAGAATCCTGAGATTACACTTGAAATAAACCCAGGTGAGAATACCTTAAATGAATTGAAATCTCTTAAAGGATTAGGGATTAATCGCCTGTCTTTAGGATTTCAATCGCTGGATTCCAAGCTATTGAAAATTCTTACTCGTGCACACAATCAGGGTGATTGTGTTACACTTTATGAGAATTCCAGAAATGCTGGATTTGAAAATATCAGTATTGATATGCTCTATAATATTCCCAGACAGTCTGTTGAGGGTTGGCTGAATGACCTTAAAACCGTGGTTAAAATGCAGCCTGAGCATATTGCCTTGTATTCACTTTCGGCTGAAAAGGGCACTCCCTTTTATACTGACATCCAAAATGGTCACCTTTCATTTCCTTCTGTAGCAGTTGAGAATGAAATGTATAGAGAAGGTTCCAGTTATTTAAGAGATTGCGGATTTACCCACTATGAAGTATCTCATTTTGCTAAACGTGAGAAGGAGTCTGTGCATAATTTGCATTATTGGCAGCGTGATCCCTATTTGGCATTTGGTCCTTCGGCACATGGGTTTGATGGTGAAAAACGCTATTGGAATGTTTCATCTCTGGCCAAATATATTAAATTAATTTCCCAAAATAAATCACCTATTCAGGGAAGTGAAATCCTTACTGATGAAAACATAGACAATGAAATCATTATGAATGGACTGCGAACAAATTTAGGGATTTCTACTTCCTTTCTTGAAAATATTGATGATAAATCTATAGAAAAATGGGATGGCTATTTGGACAGAGGAAATGGTTCACTATTATTAAAACCGGAATTCTTCAATTTTGCAGATGAGATTGCTTCCGATTTGATTGGTGAGGAAAAATCGGCCACCATATAAGGACTTAGAAAGGAGGAATCAGGAAACAGACCTCTCAATGACTTGGATTGACGATTGACAATTGACCGTACCCCGCCAGTTTCACCAAATTGGGTACGACCAGGGACGGCGGGGGATGACTATTGACTAATGACTATTAATGAAATCTCTTAAAGAGCATGTTGTACCACCGGGCAAATAAGCTGTAATTTTTACCACCATGACAGAAAATATTACTGAAACAATTAGACTTACTCAATTTTCCCCTGGCGCTGGTTGAGCTTGCAAGGTGAGTCCGTCGGACCTTGCTCAAGTTTTGAGCAATCTGAAAATTGATCTACCTGAAAATACCATCGGATTTGAATCCTCCGAAGATTGCGCAGTTGTCCCCATAGATGATGATCATTACCTGCTCCAATCTGTAGATTTCTTCACACCTATTGTAGATGATCCCTACACCTTTGGGCGAATTGCAGCTGCCAATTCCTTATCGGATATTTATGCCATGGGAGGCATGCCTCAACATGCACTGAATATTGCTGAATTTCCATCTGATGATTTACCGCTGGATATTCTCACAAAAATTATGCAGGGGGGCTTGGAAATTACAAAAGAGGCTGGAATTCCAATTTTGGGTGGGCATACCATTAAAGACCCCATACCCAAATATGGATTGGTGGTAACTGGCAGGGTGGAAAAGAAAAATCTCACTTTAAATTCCACTGCTAAAGCTGGCGACGTGCTTATTTTAACAAAGCCTCTGGGAAGCGGAATTATTGCCACTGCCATCAAAAAAGATAAAGCCCCTCAATCCATCATTGAAGATGTGGTAAATGTAATGACCAATTTGAATCGCGGTGCTGCCATTGCCATGAATACCGTAGGAGTAAATGCCTGCACGGATATTACCGGTTATGGATTACTGGGGCATCTCTTGGAACTGTGTAATGGGAGTAAGGTTTCTGCAACCCTGGAGTTTAATGATATCCCCCTCATTCAAGGTGTGTACGAATTGGCCCAAAAAGGATTCATCCCAGGAGGGACCAATCGAAATCTTAACCATGTTTCAGCTAAAGTAAATTTTTCTAATAATATGTCTCAGGAACAGCAATATCTCCTGGCAGATGCCCAAACCTCCGGTGGACTGCTGATATCTGTCCCAAAAGAAAAAGCTGAAGATTTACAACAGGCTCTGGCAGAGAATAATACATTGTCGTCTGCCGTTGTGGGACAAGTGTATAACCCTGCTGAATTTACGATTTACATTAACTAGCCATGGCGTTGGCAGAGGCAATTTCCCATGATTTTCAGGTAACTGCTATCAGCCGGTTTATGCCTGAACGGTCTAATGAAGAAATACCAATCTTTTTCTTTGCCTATTGGATAACCATAAAAAACCAAGGGGTAACACCTGCACAATTGCTTAACCGCTATTGGTATATTATTGATGCTGACGGTAGGGTAAATGAAGTCAGGGGCGAAGGCGTTGTTGGAGAACAGCCGTTAATACACCCAGGGGAATCTTTCGAATATAATAGTTTCTGTCCCATCCCAACAAAATTTGGATTCATGAAGGGTCATTATGAAATGAATGGTGATGATGAAAACATATTTCAGATAGAAATACCTCAATTTCGCCTGGCAACCCCCCAATCCGCTAATTAAAATTATGCCACAAGTTTACCTGGATAATCAGGCAACTACCCCCTTAGATCCTGATGTATTTTCGGCAATGAAACCCTGGTTTACTGAAAAATTCGGTAATGCCTCCAGCCGAAATCATACCTTTGGTTGGGAAGCAGAAGAAGCCGTTGAAATTGCCCGGGAATCTGTAGCGGCAACAATCGGGTCTCTCCCCAAAGAAATTATATTTACCAGCGGTGCAACCGAAGCTAATAATATTGCCCTACAAGGAGTTGCTAAAAATTACCAGAAGCAGGGTAAACATATTATCACTTTAAATACGGAGCATAAAGCCGTAATGGATGTGTGCCAACACCTTTCAAAAGATGGCTTTGATATTACTTATCTTCCCGTTGATAAAGAGGGCATTCTTGATCTAAACAAATTTGAAGATGCTATGAGGGAAGACACCATCCTTGCATCTGTCATGCATGTTAATAATGAAATTGGCATTATACAGCCCATCGAAGAAATTGGTGAAATCTGTAAAAAGAAAAACATTATTTTTCATGTGGATGCTGCACAATCTGTGGGAAAACTACCTATTAAAGTGGATGAATTGGGGATTGATTTATTGTCTGTTTCTGCCCATAAATTTTATGGACCAAAGGGAGTTGGTGCTCTTTATTTTCGTCGGAAAAATCCCCGTGTTCAGCTTAAACCCATAATGTTTGGCGGTGGACATGAGCGAGGGATTCGTTCAGGCACCTTACCAGTCCCTAATATTGTAGGATTGGGCAAAGCCTGTGATATAAATGCTGATGTGATGATAGAGGAAAATCTTAGAATTTCCCAACTTCGTGATGCCCTTTTACAGGGAATTAGAGCTGAAAATCCAAATGGCCGTATAAATGGCAGTATGGAACAACGGGTAGCAGGAAATTTAAATATGAGTTTCCCTGGAGCAAATAATGAGGCAATAATTGCAGCTGTACCGGAAATTGCAATATCCAGTGGGTCCGCCTGTACCACTTCAACCATGGAGCCATCTCATGTACTGTTAGCATTGGGGATGAGTAAAAATGAAGTCTATTCTTCCCTGCGGTTTGGCATTGGCAGATTTAATACGGCAGAGGATATTAATATTGCTGTGGAAAGTATTAATTCATGTATGAAGAAAATTGGGAAAATGAGTTATGTATAGCTTGGTTCTGCACCGTTTATTCCACTAAAAAAGCCTCGAGTTATCGAGGCTTTTTTGTTTTCAATGTATTTTATTGAATTACTACATTATCTCAGCATGAAGGATGTTTGCACTTACTTTATCAACTGCACCTTTTGGTTTGTATTGTAATTACCAGAAGTAAAGTGAATAAAATAAGTGCCACTGGCAAGGCTTGATGCATCCCAGGTGATATTGTAACTACCCGGCTCCATATTGCCATTTTTCAATGTTTCCACCAATCTGCCAGAGAGGTCAAATACACTGATGTTTACCATTGCTTCAACTGCTATCTCATACTGCAAAGCTGTTGATGGATTAAAGGGATTAGGGTAAACAGATGAGAGCTGTGTTTTCTGTGGAAGCAAGGAATTGGTATCCACCACAAAGCTGGGCAGAGATGCTTCAATTTGACTGCCACCATTACCTGCAAGTATGAGGTCGCTGAAGTTTACCTGGCTTTCACCCCGATAACCATTAACCGGTGTAAAGTCAAAGCTGATAAGCTCGTTTAAATTGCTGTTTAGAACCATGCCATCCATACTGAACATAAGTCCCCTAACTATGCCATCGCCTTTATCTTTATACTGAAAGGTGATGCCCTCAAGCATGGATTCAGCACCATTAAAGCTAAGCTCAGTAGGATTGTATTTCAGATCAAACTGAATACCCATGACCTCTTCTGCTGTGTTTACTGAAAGTACGGGTTTGCTGTTTATGGTTTTCACATCCACTGCAGAAAATAGCAGGGTTGTACTGATGAGTGTAAGTAGTGTTATTTTCATGTTATTGCTCCTTTTTTTTTATTTTTGTAGGGACAGGGTTTCCCTGTCCAAAAAATGATTTACCTCAATCTTTGGCGAGAATACCTCGCCCCAACGATCATTAATTTTTGTTTAGTTTGTGGGTAGTATAATTTTAAATATTTCCTCATTTCATTCACTATTCTCAAAGTTACCATGATCAGTTTAAAATAACCTGCACGATGGCAACAATATCTAAAATATTTACCTCACCATCACTATTATAGTCGGCTATTGAATTGGATTCATTGGCCAATATCATATTCACTATCAAAATAATATCAAGAATATCTATAGAATCATCCCCATTTAAATCCCCTAAGTTTACTTCATTCATGATACATCTAACGCAATTTCCATCGGCACGCTCTCGAGTACCCATAAATGCATTAGTCGAGCTGATTCCCATTACTCTTGCAGAGCCACCACTCAAAGTACTGGTTCGATAACCAGCGAACATACCTACATTTCCAATTTGACCACTTACTCGGCTCCGTGCTCCAGTTAAGGTAAGTTTTAGCGGCGAATTGAAAGCACCCTGGGCATCATTGCTATCCCAAGTTAACCGCTCCGATTCAAACTCAACTTCTGTGGGCAATCTAAAACCTTGTGGGCACGGATTATTAACTCCATCTAAGCCCTGCCATAAGTCATCATTTG
>JACNLQ010000046.1:29589-35252 GCA_014381415.1 Fidelibacterota bacterium | reverse complement strand
GCAGATGTGGGATTGGTGGGTTTCCCAAATGCTGGAAAATCAACATTCATTTCAAAAGTGAGTAATGCAAAACCCAAAATTGCAGATTATCCATTCACTACCCTTGTACCTAATTTAGGGATTGTAAAATTTGGAGATTACAATTCTTTTGTCATGGCAGATATTCCCGGGCTCATTCAGGGCGCTTCGGATGGCAAGGGCTTAGGGAGTCAGTTTCTTCGCCATATTGAACGAACCAAGGTATTGGTATATCTTGTAGAATGCATTGATGAAGAAATATATGAAAATTTTGACACCCTTAAAAATGAACTTAAAAGACATAATCCCGAATTAATTAAACGACCTTCACTACTTCTGTTGACGAAAACAGACCTTATTCCGACGGAATTATTAGAGTTGGAAAAAATAACAAAGGAAATACCCATTGTACAAATTTCATCTGTAAGTGGGCAAAACCTTAATGAAGCTGTTAAAGCAATAGCCGAACTCATACAGTCCCAAACCGATGATCTCGAAATCCCAGCTGATTAGCCTTTCAGCAGTCCCGGGAATGGGACCGCGTCGAATTCGTGCCCTGCTACGGAAATTTCCGGAGTTGAATGATGTTGCAAATTTATCAAAATCTGATATGATGCAGGTGGAAGGAATCTCTGGTGATTTGGCCACTAAAACCAAGAGCATTAATTTGGATATTGGTAAAAGAGCAGAGGATAAAACAGATGCAATGGGTGCTAAATATTTCACATATTGGGATTCAGATTATCCAGCACATTTAAAAACCATTTATGATGCTCCCGTAGGAATTTTTGTTTTAGGTAAAATACCTCAACTCCCCTGCATGGGAATTGTTGGAACCCGACAACCATCTGTTTATGGTAAGAAAATGGTGAAGATTTTAACTCTAGATCTTATAAAAGCTGGTTTTTGTATCGTGAGTGGTTTTGCTCGGGGTATTGACACCTGGGCACATAAAACAGTGCATAAATATAATGGCAGTACTGTTGCTGTATTAGGAAATGGTCTGGATATCTGCTACCCGGGAGAGAACCGAAAACTGTGGGAATTGTTATTAGAAAATGGAGCTTTCATTTCTGAATTTATTCCCGGCACAAAACCTGATGCGGTTAATTTTCCCAAACGAAATCGAATTATCAGTGGATTGTCAAAGGGTGTGTTGGTTATTGAGGCGGGAAAAAAAAGTGGCGCTATAATTACGGCCCTCAATGCGTTAGATCAAAACAGAGAAGTCTTTGCTCTGCCCGGACAAACGGATTCAGCTAAATCGGTTGGGACAAACAGGCTTATTCAGGAGGGTGCTCGTTTGGTAACAAAAGTGGATGATATATTATCAGAATTTCAGCTGCAATCTTCGCCAAAGCAAGTAGAGTTATTGCCCGAATTGAATGGTAATGAAGAGCTGGTTTTTCAAAAATTAAGTCAGCATCCTATCCATATTGATAAACTTTGTATTCAGCTGAAGAAGGACGCACCAGAAGTGCTGTCAACACTTTTAATGTTAGAATTAAAAAATATTGTCCAGCAACATCCAGGAAAATTATTTACAAGAATTTAAATTCAACCCGTTGTGTTTCTACCAAATAGTACAACAATATTTCCAAGTTGTAAAGTATTTATATGAGCAGAGATGTAAACCCATCCCCAACAAGCTGGAAAGCATGTTGAAAGGTATAACAACTATTTCAAGTCGATGGGTGTTTACTTTAGCAACTCATTCCATAATTCCGATAATCCGAACATCCAAATTAATTAATTTCAACAATTCTCCTTATGTGACGTGTCTCAAATCTACTATTCGATTTAAAAGTGTAATTTTGAGCATAAATGTTACATCGTGTTACAACAATGAAAGAGAACAAGAACGTAAATTTAACAAGAGTAAATAATCTCCTTTTTTCAGGAGATATGATTTTTGTAGTACAGAAATTGAGGGAAGCAATGTTTAATAATATTAAATTGGAACTCCCACAAAATTTAAGTACATTGGTCAAATAGAAATTAGAACGGAGAACATACCATAATGAAAAAGAATATATTTTTAGCATGTTTACTATCAACCTTTAGTCTCTTGGTTGCCAATTCCCTGTCACTTGCTGACAATGGAGATGGAACTTTTAATGTGGATTATTCAAGCGATACTGCCATTGGTGGATTTCAATTTAACATAGATGATGCCACGGTAAATAGTGCTTCAGGTGGTGATGCTACCGCAAATGGATTTTTTACTTCTACCAGCGCAACTACCGTATTGGGGTTTTCATTAAGTGGTGGAACCATTCCTGCTGGTAGTGGGACTTTAGTAGTTTTAGACCTTACGGGTACACCTAGTGGTCTGAGTGGAATTGTAATGTCTGATTCAAATGGTCAAGCTTTAGATTTCACCTTTGAAATGCCAGATGTTGAAATAACAGGAGGCTGTGATCTTCCTGATCTAAATATGTTTTTAGCTGAAGATGGTTCAGTATGGTATAATTCTTCCGAAGAAATTGGTGGATTTCAATTTACAATAGATGGTACCACAGCAAGTAGCGGCTCCGGTGGAGATGCTGGAGATGCTGGATTTATGATTAGTGTTGGTGGCTCTACCGTACTTGGTTTTTCCTTATCAGGTGCAACCTTTGGTCCAGGATGTGGAACTATGGTGGTATTGACTTTAAATGGTGTAGCAACTGGATTATCTGGTATAGTAATGTCAGATCCTAATGGTCAGGCAATTTCTTTTGAATATTTTGAAGATGGCGGAACAGACCCTATTTATGGTTGCATGGACCCCGGTGCCTGTAACTTTGACCCAGAAGCTACAGTTGATGATGATAGTTGCTGGATCGCTGAGGAAGGTTTTGACTGTGATGGTAACTGTGTAGTTGGAGAAGACTGTACAGGCATCTGTGGTGGAACAACAGAAGAAGATGAGTGTGGAATATGTGACGGTAATGGTTCATCTTGTGCGGATTGTAATGGTGTACCCAATGGACCTGGTATTGAAGATAATTGTGGAGTCTGTGACCCTGACCCAACCAATGACTGCACTCAGGATTGTAATGGTGACTGGGGTGGAACTGCAGCAGAGGATGAATGTGGAATATGTGATGGCGATAATTTATCTTGTGCGGATTGTAATGGTGTACCCAATGGATCTGGAATGGAAGATAATTGTGGCGTATGTGACCCTGATCCATCCAATGACTGTGAGGAAGATTGCAATGGAGATTGGGGTGGCAGTGCTGAAGAAGATGAATGTGGAGTCTGTGCTGGTGATGGGTCAAGTTGTAGTGGTGAAAATGTGCCCGACTGGGAAGATAATCCCGGTGCCTATGAATTTACAGCAACCATTTCAGGTGGAATTGTTCAAAATGAAGGTGTACAAATGGGTGATGATGGAGATATGTTTGCAGCCTTTGATGCAGATGGTAATGTCCGGGGTGTGGCAATACAGTTATTCCCACCTTTTGGACCTTATGAGGGAACTCCAGTTTATGAGATGCAAATGAGATCAAATGCAGAAGGTGACTTACTTCATTTCAAATATTATGATGCCTCAGAAGATGTGGTATTAGATATTGTAGAGACTTATGAATTTGTTATCAATGATATTTTGGGTGACGTAATTAACCCTATATTTTTCAATATTGGAACTGCTTCTGGTGAAAATGCACCAGATTGGGTAGATAACCCCGGTGCTTATGAATTTACAGCCACAATTTCAGGTGGTGTGGTGCTGAATGAAAGCGTACAAATGGGTGATGATGGAGATATGTTTGCGGCATTTGATGATGCAGGTAATGTCCGGGGTGTAGCAATAGTATTATATCCTCCTTTTGGACCTTATGAGGGAACTCCAGTTTATGAGATGCAAATGAGATCAAATGCAGAAGGTGACTTACTTCATTTCAAATATTATGATGCCTCAGAAGATGTGGTATTAGATATTGTAGAAACCTATGAGTTTGTTATTAATGATATTTTAGGCAATGTAATGGAACCAGTCTTTTTTAATATTGGTTCTGCTGCTGAAGAATGTGTAGATGATGATGCAGCTGTTGCACCATTAGGGTGTGCTTCCGCCGTTGCCGCTTTGGGCTGTGATGGAATGTGGGGAGATACCCTTATTAGTGATGCCTGTCCGGTTACTTGTGATGCTTGTCCATCGGACTGTGCAGATGATGATTCTTTAGTATCCCCATTAGATTGTGCTTCGGCATCTGCCGCTTTGGGCTGTGATGGAATGTGGGGAGATATTCTTATTAGTGATGCCTGTCCAGAAACTTGTGGTGAATGTGACACTGAATGTGATGATGTAGATGCTGATGGTGTTTGTGATGATGTAGATGATTGTGTTGGTGCCTATGATGAATGTAATATTTGTAATGGTGATAATTCCTCCTGTACTGATTGTGCTGGTGTACCCAATGGTGATAGCTGGGAAAGTGACTGTGGTTGTGTAGCTGCTGGAAACTCTGGTGATGACTGTGATGATTGTGCGGGTACTCCAAATGGTGATGCGGAATTAGATGAATGCGGTGTTTGCAATGGGGGTAATGCCGATGACTTAGGCTGTGGATGTTTTGAACCTGGCCCATCTGGCTGTGATAATGAATGTGGATCTACTTTAGAAGATGACGAATGTGGTGTCTGTGGTGGAGATAACTCCTCCTGTTCAGATTGTGCTGGCGCACCTAATGGTGATTCCTGGGAAAGTGATTGTGGTTGTGTAGCTGGAAATAATTCTGGCGATGACTGTGATGATTGCAACGGGGTACCTAATGGTTCTGCCGAGCTAGATGATTGTGGTATTTGTGGTGGCGATGGGTCAACCTGTGCACCACCAGATGCATTTGCTTTTAATCAATCTACCCAACAAGCATTTTATTTTTTCATGACTGCCTCTGTTGATGGTGAAAGTTTAGACGGTGATGACTGGATTGGAGCCTTTAGAAATGGATATTGTAGTAATTCCGTAGCAACAACTGAAGAAATTTGCCTATTGATCGGAGCTGATTGGAATCCCGAAGAAATTTGTGTAGGGGCAAGAAAATGGGGGGATTGTGATAGCGATGAATGTGATGTACCTGCAATGGGTGTAGATGGGTCTAATTATACAGTTGGTTACATGACCGCTGGTGTGATTCCAATATTTAAAATTTATGATGCCTCTGAGGGTGAATATTTAAATGCAATACCATCCGAAGAATTCCCATGGGCAACGAATGGAATGTTTGTAGCTGACAGTTTAGAAAATGCAATTGTTGGCTGTTCTGATATGTATGCGTGTAATTATGATGAAAACGCTAATATAGAAGGTGAATGCAGCTACCCTGAAGATAACTATGATTGTGACGGCAATTGCATTATAACTACTGATTGTGCTGGTGAATGTGGTGGAAGTGCAGAGCTGGATGACTGCGGAATATGCGAAGGTGGCAATGCTGATGATTTAGGTTGTGGCTGTTTTGAACCTGGCCCATCTGGCTGTGATAATGAATGTGGATCTACTTTAGAAGATGACGAATGTGGTGTTTGTGGTGGAGACAATTCCACTTGTGAAGATTGTGCTGGTGTACCAAATGGAAGTGCAGAGCTGGATGATTGTGGAATATGCGAAGGTGGCAATGCTGATGATTTAGGTTGTGGCTGTTTTGAACCTG
>JACNLQ010000046.1:0-29495 GCA_014381415.1 Fidelibacterota bacterium | reverse complement strand
AAGATGATGAATGTGGTGTTTGTGGTGGAGACAATTCCACTTGTGAAGATTGTGCAGGCGTTCCCAATGGTAATTCAGAATTGGATGATTGTGGTGTTTGTGAAGGCGGAAATGCAGATATGGATTGTGCAGGCGAATGTTTTGGAGATGCAGAAATTGATGAATGTGGCGATTGTGGTGGTGATGGAATAGATGAAGGTGAATGTGACTGTACCGGAAATGTAGAAGATTGTGCTGGTGAATGTGGTGGCGATACGGTTGTAGATGGCTGTGGAGTTTGCGGGGGTGACAATTCAACCTGTGATGCACCCGAAATGTTTGAATTTGCTCAATCAACCATGCAGGCATATTATTTCTTTTACAGCGCAACGATTGATGGTGAAGAATTAACATCCGATGATTGGGTGGGGGCTTTTAATGGCGAAACTTGTGTTGGTGCAAGAAAGTGGGATACAAATATTTGTAATGGTGGTGTGTGCGATGTCCCTGCAATGGGGGATGACGATACGGAATGGACAGTTGGATATATGTTGCTAGGTGATATACCCTCCTTTAAAATATTTGATGCATCTGAAAATGCATATTATGATGCCATTGCCTCTGAAGATTCTCCATGGTCTAGCAATGAACTATTCATGATTGATAATGTGAATGTTGTACCCGATTGTGCTGGTGAGTTAGGTGGTGATAGCTGGGAAAGTGACTGTGGTTGTGTAGCTGGAGACAACTCTGGTGATGATTGTGATGACTGTGCTGGTGTTCCCAATGGCGATTCTGAGTTAGATGATTGTGGTGTTTGTGATGGTGGGAATGCGGATATGGATTGTGCCGGAGAATGTTTTGGTGATAGCTGGGAAAGTGACTGTGGTTGTGTAGCTGGAGACAACTCTGGTGATGATTGTGATGACTGTGCTGGTGTTCCCAATGGCGATTCTGAGTTAGATGATTGTGGTGTTTGTGATGGTGGGAATGCGGATATGGATTGTGCCGGAGAATGTTTTGGTGATAGTTATGAAGATGACTGCGGCACCTGTGATGCTGATCCGGATAATGATTGCGGACAGCTCAGTATTGATTTAGACGGATTAGACTTAGTTAGTTTCCATTCATTGCCAGAAAATAATAGTATTGAAAATGTTTTGGGTGGAATAGTCGACTCAAATCCTGGGGTGTTAGGTGAGGGAACTTCTGCCAATTATGTAGATGGACAATGGTTGGGTACCCTCCTTTCCATTGATCCTAAAGGCGGCTACTGGATTAAGGTATCCGGTGATACAGAGTTAAATGTAGAAGGGTTGCCAACAGATCCAGGAACGGTATTTTCTCTGCATGGTGGTTCAAACCTTATATCTTATCCATTTGCTGGAAATGCTCCATTAGTTGAAACTATCCCTGAGGCTGCACAAAATTCAATAATTGGAATTATTGGAGAAAATGTATCGGCTTATAATGGTGAAGATGGATGGATTGGTGGTCTAATGGACCTCAGCGGAACAGAGGGCTACTGGTTTATTACCAGTGAAGATGTTGACTTTTCCTATAATCCGCCTGCATCTGATGATAATTTGACAAGACAGATAATAGTTAGTAAAGTATTACCAGAGGCATATACCTATGCTCAATCTATGAATCAAGCCTTCTACTTTGTGAATTCTGCTGAAATTGATGGTGAAGCATTAACTAGGGATGATCTTATTATTGCCTATAATAATGACGTAGTTGTGGGTGCACGTTACTGGTATGGTGAAGCCACGGATATTCCTGCAATGGGAGCAGATGGTAGTGCATTATATGCGGGGTACGGAGAAACTGGAGATAAGATTTCCTTTAAGGTGTTAGATGCTTCAACAAATTCGTTGATTGAGATGGATTCTAAAGGCGATATTACTTGGCAGAATTTGGGAATGTCAGTTATTCAGTTGACAAATAAAGTAATTCCTGAAGAGATAAGTTTTTCTAGTGCCTATCCAAATCCATTTAACCCCGTGACTATGATTAGCATGAGTATCCCTAGAGAAATGGAAGTCCATGTTGCTATACATGATATGCTGGGTAGAGAGATAGCGGAACTTGCAAATGGAATATATTCAACTGGGAATTATGAATTGCAATGGGATGCAGATAGCCAAGCCAGCGGAATATATTTTGCTAAAATGAGTGCAGGTGGTCAGATAAATATTCAGAAACTAATGCTCATAAAATAGAAAATTAGTAAAGTTTAAACCTACAAACAGGGGCAGAAATTCTGCCCCTGTTTTATTTTACAGAACATTGGATTTGGTTTTTAAATTACCTTTATATTTACCTACAATCCATGGCTAGAATCATACAGATCATAACTCTTTTATTTTTATCATTACTCATGATGTCATCCTCATGTGACAAAGGGACAGAAGGGTGTACCGATTCCAACGCTTGTAATTTTAATGAAACTGCAGCAATTGACGATAATAGCTGTTGGTTTTCTTCTGAAGGTTGTGATTGCAATAATTTACAGGGATCTACGGTTGATTGTTTGGGAGTTTGCGATACAAATATTGAAAATGATCCACCAGATGATGATGGTGATGGAATTTGTAATCAAGAGGTTTTTGGAGGATGCGTCGATACTCTAAGTTGCAATTATAATATCAATGCAACTCATAATGATGGTACCTGTGCTGATGATCTTTCAGATTTTGGAGGTTTAGCTGATGGAAGTGATTGCAATGGTGACTGTGGGGGAATTGCTGTAGAAGATGATTGTGAATTGTGTATTGGAGGATCGACAAATTTAGGTCAATCATGGAGAATAAAAATTAATTCTATTGCTACTTTTAAACTACAGGATGACACATCCATGGGCGCCGACACCAATTCGGTTACCCTAGGTACTTCCATATATGCCTTAGATGGATATAATGGAACAGAATTAAATGGTGGAGACTCCTCCTGTGATAATTGTTATATTGATTACCCTGAACCAAAAATAACCGGCTTTGAAGATAAAAACAATTTTATTCGTTTTTATTTCCCCCATGATGCTTCAAATGAATGGGATGAATGGGGCTCCCAAATTGATTTAGAAATTGAACCTCTTTTTGACAGCGACATCCGTAAAAATGATTACCACTCTTTATTTACAGAAGAAAAAGGACTGAATTGGTTTGCAATCGTAGAACCAACCCTCTCTGATACTATTATTTTTAATGAAAACGAAAATGCTGAATCATTTGAAACAATATTGGATTCCATTTATTTTCAAGTCACCCATTTGGAATGGATAAAATGCTCCCAGATTAAAATTGCATTGGATAGAGATAAAGGGGAAGTAGTAGATAATTTTGATTATGTTATAGAAAATAATCAACTTGGAATAAAAGTGGATACAGATAAATCATTTTCTGTATTGATTAATATTTCTAATATTTGCATTCAGGAATTTGAAGAATCATGTCCTGATGGTTTATAATTAATAAAAATAATTTCAAAAAATTGTATAGATTGAATCCAATGTATTTCTACCAAACTAAGCTGTTTTTTATTTTGTCTATGATCGGTTTACTATTTTCCGATTCAGGGTACAATACCATCTATCTCATGGAATTTGAGAATATGCAAAACGATTTCACGAATTCCCATTTAACTGAAGCATTACCAGACCTTATTAAAGAAAATTATAATTTTAGGGAAGATATTCGAGTGGAGTATGCTGGAGATATTCGCCCCTATCTAAAACCAACAGATTCAGGTGAAGAAAATTCAATAAGGGGCTTGATTATTAATGGTAGATTCCAGACCATCAATGATGAATTCTTTGTGGAATTTGAAGCCTATGATATTCAAGACTGGAAACGATTGGTAAGTCGGCGGATATTCTGCCCTGTTCACGATATAATCTGTGTGCATGATGGGTTTTTAATGGCAATTGAAAAAAGTATCAGTCCATTTTTAACAAACGCATTGGATATTGATGCCACAATATCCAATTTAGAACAGAACCCCAAAAGAGAAATCCCTAAAAGTCACGATTTGGATAATGACAATAAAAATGGAAATTTAGATAATCTATCTGAATTAGATGAAGAGGGATTAGATGACATGGGTGCTGGACAAAAACAGGGGCAGTATGGCGATCGCTATTATCGTGAGTTTAATTTTACAGATATCTCACCGAGTCCTAATTTTTCAAAAAAACAAAACTCTGAAAGTTTAATTACCATCCTGGATCAAATATTAACCAATCCCTATAATGTATTAATTGGTGAACTGTCCTTATATCATGACCCTGAAAGAGCAGGGAATATGAGGGGTGAAATCCCCATTACCTATTCGGTACGGTCGGCACTCACTCAGGAATTATTTACCAGTCTCCCTCATGAAAAACTTATGGATGCGAATGGAAATGTGATTCTTCAATTTCCAAATAGCAATTTCATTTTTGATGAATTGCTTTTAGAAAAACTGGCTTTAATGAAATTTCAATTGATGCCGGTGATTTTCTTTAATAATAGAATTGGGGGAATTCAGTTTATAATTTTGGATTCATGGAAAGAAAAATATCAAAAATTAGAATTCCAGAAAATTTCTATGCTCACCGAGAATCAATTTAAACCTCTATTTGCTCTAACCCCTGGTTCGGACAATATCCAATTAAATTTAGATGTTTCATCACAGGAGGTGGAGTACAATTTTTCAATCCCTCATGAAGCCATTGGTGATTATACAAAAGTCACAGTGAAATTTATGCCGGAAGTTGATCTGGATGCCCTTCTGGCAGGACAGAGCAGGACTCATTAATGGTGTAATTTTGTTACATTCTGTTAATATCTGGGTATAAAAAACAATCGAACAATTGCTGTAATTTTCACGTATAATTGAGACAAAATCAATAACAATATAGGGACAAACACATGAAAAAGTTTTTCATTATCAACATGCTATTACTCATGACTATTGGTTGGACCGGCACCAATCATTTACCCAATATGAAATTAAAAGATTTGAAGAATAAGCGACAGGAACTGAGCCAGTACTATAGTGATGGGCCAATACTTCTTAACATCTGGAATTTAGCCTGCGAACCCTGCAAGAAGGAAATGAAGGAGTTGGACAAACTTAATATAAAATATGGTGACCAGGGATTTGAAGTGGTGAGTATAAATATTGATAATACCCGAAGTATGTCCAAGGTGAAATCGTATGTGAACAGCCAGAAATATTCATTTACCGTACTATCAGACCCTAGAGCGGAGTTTTTCAGAAAGATGGGCGGCAAGGTTATGCCCTTTGTAATTATTGCCGATAACAAAGGTGAAATTATTAATCGTCATGTGGGCTATAACCCCGGTGATGAGAAAAAATTGGAAGAGGAAATTATACATTTATTGGCATTGATAAATGCTGCCGGGGATTCCACAAAAACCAACCTCGAACCTGTAATTGAAAAACCTGTAATTAAATCTGCAAAGTAAATGATAACTAAATTAATAGTACCACTTTCCATGTTTTTGGGGAGTATGTTTGCACAGGTAGAAATAAATTTTTCCTACGAAATGAAATATGGAGATGGGAAACAAGTTACAGGTACGGGTTCTGGAAACTTAGTTAGTTCAAAATATAATTATTTTGAAAATCTACTGGATATTAACACTTCCTATGGTGATGAGATTTATGCATTTACTCAATTAGAGTATAGCGACCTCCCTGTTTATGGTTTTAAGGCAGATGGCTTGAGCAGCTTTTATTTAGAGTATCAAAATGAAAAATTCATCATGAAATTGGGGGATCAGTATGAACTCTTTGGTAGAGGTATGAGTTTCTATACCCTGCAGAATCAAAATATTGATTATGATAATAGTGTGAAAGGATTAAGCTTCAAATATTTTGTAATCGATAATATTGAAATATCATCCTTAATTGGAAAAGGAGACTATTTTTATCGATCTAATCCCTCAAATAGGGAAACTGACTTGCAGTTAAATTCCAGTGTTTTACTGGGTTCTATAAATTATAGCCATGATGTGCTTGGATATTTCCAGTATATGAACACCAAGCAGCAGTTATTAATTGATCCTGTACTTACGGGAATTTTAAAAGTAAAATCTGAAATAAAGTATGAATTGAACGAAAGATTGGCTAATTCCCCCCTTTATGGAGATTTACAGTTTGCCGAAGAAGGAGAAATTATTGATACAGTTGATGTATCCAGCCAAAATTTCAACTGGAATTTTTATGTTGGACCATTTGATATTTATGTGGATAAAGCCTGGATTAATTATGATAAGGTTTTTGGTGATGAAGTCTTTGGGTCTCGCTTTTATGCAGCCATATATACTGATTTTTTAGGAACGGGAATTACCTATGAATACAAAAATTATGATACTCCCTATCTCCTTAAAACTATTTCCAATTTGCCCATAGTTTATCGGGAAGGCAGTTCAATTTTAGCCTCTCGAAATGCACATTCATTCAATTCTGGCAATGAAATTGGCCATCAGGTTGATTTTAACAAATCCCTCTCTGAAAATTTAAATGTTTTGGGTAATCTTTCATTTTCATACAGACATCAAAAAGATGAAATGTCAAAATTAAGTATAGTAGATTTTTTAACCATGAATGAAGACAAAGAAATATATGAGTATTACCCCTTCCGGCAAATGTATTTGGAAATAAACGGTTGGGCTTTCTCTGAGCGATTATACTATAAAGTGGGATTAGATCATTTTTCCGAGCTCAATTTTTTAAATTCTGGTAAGAATACTAATGCACTTACTTTGCCTACCCATTGGGTGTGGAAATTGTCAAATGGGAGTTCAATCACGACATATCTGGAAATACAGTCGAAAACTGAAAAACAATTAGATGGAGATTATTCCATTGCTTCTGAGAAAAATTATATGAATCAATATATGTCGTTCAGTTACAACCATTTTGGAAAATGGACTTTAACGGGATTTTATGATCGAGAAGATGTGAATGATAAAGTTCATCAATGGCCTGGATTGGATTTCTCATTTTATCTGAATAGTGAGAGCCAGATTTCCCTCTTTTACGGGTCCCAAAAAGGAGGATTGGTTTGTGCCAACGGAATTTGTGCGGAGCAGCCTGGTTTTGAAGATGGTGTTAAAATAACGCTTAGAAGTCTGTTTTAGTGGTTACAATTTGTAACAATACAACACCCCTATAAAGTATTAAATTAGATTAATAAATTTTGGAGAGTATTTTATGAAAAATGTGATTATTTTATTATTAGTAGGTTGTTTTGGATATTTATCTGCTCAAGAATATTGTAGAGGTGAGCAAATAAGTATTGAGCACCAAATGAGAGAATTTAATGTATGTTATGCTTCTGAAGGTTACAGCTCTGGAGATTCATGGTCTCTAGCAGATTATAATGGTGACCTAAATGGAGGGAATTACTATGTTCTTTTTATTGACATGTCTGCAACGTGGTGAGGGACCTGCTATTCATCAATAAGTTTTATTGATGCACAAGAAACATACTGGTTAGATAACAACCCCGCAGTAAAATTTATCACATCTCTTCAGGATCTAAATCAACCCTATAGCTGTACTCAATGGGGTGAGCAGGGAATTAGTGGTGTTCCTGTAATTGTTGAGAATGATGGTACTATTTTTAACTGGTTTCATGATTCTTACAATGCCTTTCCATCGTATGTTCTTATTGACCATACCATGACAATTCGTGGAAAACCTTGGACATATCAAAGTAATTCTAACACCAATTCATGTGATGGTAGTTCAAGCTCTTTAAGTGGTTGGAATGGGGGTGATACCAATGATTTTCTTCAACAGCTGGTAGATGAATGTGGAGATTTATGTTCTGGTGAAAGTTGTTCTACTACCTCTGGTGATGTGAATGAAGATGCTATGCTCAATATTCAAGATATTATTACCATGGTAAATCATATTTTAAATACTTCATCTCTCGATGGATGTGCATTGGAAGCTGCGGATATGAATATGGATGGTATTATAAATATTCAGGACTTAATCAGTTTGGTAAATGCTATTTTAGGAAGTGCACGGTCTGCCCAGATGGATGGTAAAGCTCAGGTTGAATATTTAACCTCGGGTAACGATTTAATAGTTCAGATTGTATCTTCAGTAGATGTGGCAGGGATTCAATTTTCTATATTGAATGATTCTCCAATTGAAATTGAGCTTAAAGATAATAGCCATATTACCCAAGATTCACATTTTCAAAATGGAAGAAATCAATATCTTGCCTATTCAATGTTTAATCAATCCTTTGATAGTCGGACAACAGAATTACTATTACAGGATGCAGGAATGATAGATTTAGAGGATCTTCAACTCACAATTTCAGATATAAATGGAGATGCACTGTATCTATCTCAATCTCAGAGTGGACAGAATTATCAAACAGGTCCCTATAAATTTGAGATGGAAGAGTTGTATCCTAACCCATTTAACCCCAGCACTCAAATTAGTTTCAGCTTACCTATGGATGACTATGTGAAGTTATCCGCCTATGATATTAAAGGAAATGAGGTAGATATAATTTTTGAAGGTGCTCAGGGTGTTGGGCAACATAGTTATACTTGGAATGCTTCAAGTTTTCCTTCAGGAGTATATTATATTCGACTTCAGGCGGGAAGTTTGGTGAGCAGTCAAAAAGCGCTGCTCATAAAATAACATTTTAGGGGAGACACCTCGTGTTCTCCCCTTTTTTAATCTACCTTAATAAATAATTGAAAATTAAATTTAGTATATTATTATTTCTGAGTTTTCTGTTTTCTGCATATGATGTGGGAGACCAAATGACATCAGAACACCAAAATTTGGAGTTCGGATTTTGCTACCCCACAGAGTTGGATGGTAACAGCTTTAGTTTTGCCCAGCATAATGGTAATCTAAATGGGGGAAATTATCAGGTATTGATGATTGATATAGCAGCATCATGGTGAGCTCCCTGTTTTGTTGCAATCCCGGTGGGAGACGAAATTTATGCACATTGGGAAAATGATGACCGTGTTGCTATCATCCATTTTTTAGATGATATTAGCCAACCCTATTCATGCTCTGACTGGGGGGATTATGGAACAATTGGAATTCCACCGATCGTAGATGACGGAACTCCCTATACGGTATTAAACTGGTTTGAAAATCCAAGTAGTGCAGGGCTTGGGTCTCTTGTTGTATTTATTGATCATACTATGACCGTTGCCAAAATAATGAGTTCCGCGCCGTTATTTAATGAAGCAAATGCAATTATTGACAATTTAGTGAATGAAATTCCAAATACTCCAGACTGTTTAGATGAAACAGCATGTAATTATAATCCGAATGCAATGGTAGATGATGGTACATGTATTTATCCTGAAGAAAATTATGATTGTGAAGGTATTTGTATAGCTGTAATTGACTGTTCTGGCGAATGTGGTGGAAGTTCTGTGGAAGATGAGTGTGGTATATGTAGTGGTGATAATTCTTCCTGTAAAGATTGTAATGGTGTTATTAATGGTGATGCATTTATTGATGGCTGTGAAAGTTGTGTTGGAGGAAATACAGGAGAGGAAGGGTGCGCTATAGATTGTGCAGGTGAAGAAAATGGTGAAGCACTTTTTGATAATTGTGGTTCTTGTGATAATGATCAGACTAATGATTGTATTTTAGATTGTTTAGGAGAATGGGGTGGCGAAACTATTGATGATTGCGCTGGTATTTGTGGAGGACCTGCTGTAGAGGATGAATGTGGTATTTGTAATGATCCTGTCTGTAATGTTTTAGGAACTCCATCTCCTTTTAGTGTAGGGAATAACCCCTGTCAATCTCATGGAGAATATCCTATTAGTACACTTTGGAATTCCACCTGTGATCCTAGTTTATCTTTAAACTATATTTCATTACCGAATTATTTAAAAATAAACAATCTATACCCCAATCCCTTCAACCCAGTGTTGAATATTGATTTTGATATTAATCAGGCTGGATGGGTAAAAGTACATATTGCAGATATTAAGGGGTCACTGGTAAAAACAGTTTATGAAGGGTATGAGGGTGTTGGAAAACACCAGATACGTTGGAATTCTGAAACATTGCCATCTGGGACTTATTTTGTAACTCTTGAATCAGATTATTCATCTCTGACAAAAAAAGTAGTTCTGCTAAAATAATGTGAATAATGTGATCTTGGTCACATGGATAAAATAGTTGTTTCAAATATAACGAGAAAATGAGTAGCTTTGCAGATAATATTGACTGCATTAATAAAAGGAAGAGGGAATTATGAACAAATTAATAATTACATTAACAATCATTTGTGGTGTATCTTTTGCATCCTATTACGATGTTGGGGAGATTGTCAGTGATACCCACCAAAATATTACTAAATCTACTTGTTATGCAGGTAGCGGGTATGAGATTGGTGATCCATGGTCATTGGCAGACTGGAATGGTGCCACAAATGGAGGGCATTATAATGTAATCTTTATTGATATGTCTGCCTCATGGTGAGGCCCCTGTTTTACCATGCACAATGGCCCGGCGGGCGAAGTGCACCATGATTATGCAGATAACGATCATGTAAAATTTTTAATTGCATTTATGGATCCAGGACAACCCTATTCCTGTGTTCAATGGGGGAATATGCCCAACGGAGGCTCATCTCAAATGGTAGAAGATACTGGATCTCAGATTTGGTCTTTATTTGAATCTCAATCTGCAACACCCAGTACGGTTTGGATAGATCATGAAATGAGAGTCCATGATAAAATGAATGGGGCGGGAAGCTGGTCGTTAGCCTCTCGAATAGATGCCATGTTAGAAGCATGCGGACCACTCTGTGAAGATGGAGGATGTACCACAACTTCTGGAGATGTGAATGAAGATGCCATGCTCAATATTCAAGATTTAATTACAATGGTAAACCATATTCTAGATTCTTCTCCGCTTATGGATTGTGCTCTGGAATCTGCTGATATGAACATGGATGGTACTGTAAATATTCAAGATTTAATTTCATTAGTGAATGCAATATTAGGGAGTGCCCGATCTGCAGAACTAAATGGCACTGCAGTTGTTGAATATTTGACTTCTGGTGAAGACATGGTTATAAAAATAAATTCAGATATTGACATTGCAGGGGTTCAGTTATCAATGATTAATGTTTCTCAACTTGACATTGAAATGAAAGATAATAGCCATATTAATCAGGATGCCAACTTTTCAGGTGGTATAAATCGATATCTTGCTTATTCCATGTTTAATCAACCCTTTGATAGCCGAACCACAGAAATTCTCATTTTTTCAGGTGCTAACCTAGGGGTGGATGATTTTCAATTGACTGTAGCAGATATAAATGGTGACGCTCTTATTTTGTCTCATTCTCAAAAAGGAAAGACCTATCGAACTGGTCCTCATAGTTTTGAATTGGCAGATTTGTATCCCAACCCATTTAATCCAAGTACTCAAATCAGTTTTAGTTTACCTATGGATGACTTTGTAAAGTTATCCGCCTATGATGTACGGGGAAATGAAGTAGATGTAATTTTTGAAGGTGCTCAGTCCGTTGGACAACATAGCTATACATGGAATGCTTCAAGTTTACCATCTGGAGTATATTATATCAGGCTTCAGGCTGGAAAACTTGTTACAAACCAAAAAGCGTTGCTTGTCAAATAGAAACAATTTTTTTAATGAATCAACTGACTAAAACTTTCACCTTTATTATTAGCCTTTTATACGGGGTCATGTTCTCAGCAGAATATGATGTGGGAGATTTGGTTAATATGGAAGATCAACTCCAGTCATTTTCCGTCTGCAACGGCGAATATTTTGATGATGAATTAAGCTTGTCAAAGTTGAATGGTGATTTGAATGGTGGGCATTATTTTATAACAATGATTGATATCTCTGCAACTTGGTGTGATCCCTGTGTGGATTATGCTATGGGTCCCATGAGTACAATTACTGATGAATGGGAAAGCCATACAAATGTAAGTATTATAACATCCTTGTCTGATTTAAATCAGCCTTATTCCTGTTCACAATGGGGGAATCTTGGATCAAGCGAAGAAGAACCTCTCATAATTCATGACCCGAACTATAAATTTATGGGTTGGTTTGGCTGTTGTGGTGCTTCAGAAGGCTGGCCCTCAACAGCATTTTTGAACCAAGATATGGAAGTTCATTTTAAATCAAATTATATGGGTGCTTATGAAGTCAACTATCTTATTGAACAAATGCTGGAAAATTGTGGGGATGATTGTATTTCTCCTCCCCCAATGGCATTATTTGCCTATGAGATGGATGGATTAACCGTAACTTTTATTGATCTTTCAGTTTCTGAAACATCTGAAGTAATTGGTTGGAATTGGGATTTTGGAGATGGTAGTATGAGTCAGGAGCAATTTCCAACACATACATATAGTGTTCCCGGTACCTATTATGTAACTCTGGATGTATCTGACCAATACGGAGCAGACGGAATTCAGTATTGGGAGCATATAAGTCTTGAAGGTGAGTCTGTTTGTGGGTCTGATGCGGGGGATGTAACTGGTGATGGTAATGTAAATATACTGGATATTGTTCAGGTTGCAAATTATATATTAGATGTTTCTACTCCTGCCTTTGCATGTGCTGCAGATTATACAGAGGATGGGCAAGTGAACATTTTAGACATTGTACAAATTGCCAATTTTATACTGTACAATTAATTTTATCATTAATTGAATGAAATTAGGGGATTGTTTTCCCCTTTTTTATTTTATGGGAAGTTTTGAACCAAGTAAATTTCCGCGCCTGAAAACGGAACAATTGGGGAATCGTTCAATTGGCAGGACAGCGGACTCTGACTCCGTCAATCTAGGTTCAAATCCTAGTTCCCCAACAAGATAAAACCCCTATATTCTCATCGGTAACAGGAGGTTCGATTCCCCTACGGGTTACCTAGAAGTTATCAATTATTAATGGTTAATTGTTAATTGTAGCATCTAAGAGAGAGAATTTTTGAATAATCGGTAACTAATTGATAATTGATCATTAATAAATTACCATTAGATTGCACCCGTGGCTCAATTGGATAGAGCGTTTGGCTACGGACCAGAAGGTTGCAGGTTCGAGTCCTGCCGGGTGTACTCTTCTACACTTCGTTACGAAGAGCAAGCAAATGAAATAATAGAATTATTTGGTCAGTCTATGTAATTAAATCTAAAGAAGGGAATCTGTACACTGGAATGTCAAAAGATATTAATACAAGAATATCAGAACATAATTCAGGATATTCTAAATGGACAAAGCGAGGAAGTTTTTGGGAGTCAGTTTATAGTGAAAAATTTGACAATTCAAAAAAGTCACACAAGCGGGAAAAATATTTTAAAACCAATTCAGGAAAAGAATGGTTATAAAGAAGATTAATATTATAGGTTTGAGCCTGTCATTCGTAATTCTGTTATTTGGAATGTAGAATGATCCTGCCGGGTGTACTCTTCTACACTTCGTTACGAAGAGCAAGCTCACCTACACTTCGTTACGAAGAGGAAGCTCATCTACGTTACACTACGAAGAACAGGCATAGATATTTAAATAAAAGTTAGGGGTAAAATATGCATACAATTCATATACCGGTAATGGGTACCGGATTTTCAATTGATACTCCAATTCGGGTTGCACCTTTTGGAATATCATCGGTTATGTCAATAATGGATGATATGCTTGTTGAAAAAATCAGAAAACATTACTGTGAAAAATTCAATTTGGCGTTTGCACCAATAACCCGCTGGTCTGAAGATGCCCGTGCAAGACGAATTACTGCTTATATTAATACAGTTCAGGAAATTGTACAGATTAAATTTGACAAAATTAAAAGCTTGCCATTTTTTGAATCCAATGATAAAGAAAAATATTTTATAATGCTGCCCGATGAAAGTCCATTAAAATTGGCCTATAACCGTCTATTAGATATGACCCCTGGAAAGAAAAGGGAAAAGGCAGAGAAATCTCTCACTGAACAAATGGTGAAAGGGTCCATTGATGCCAATATTATGGTGAAGTTAGACCGTGTTAACCGTGATCGAAAAGGGAATGAACTTCCCATGGAATATTCCGATAGTAAGGCAGCGCTGAGGGGATTTGCTAATAGCATCGTTGAATCCAGTATTATTTTTTCTGCAGGGATCAACCAGAGTCTCTATAGTTATATGTCTGAATTTAAAGATTTTTACAGAGATAAAACCGGAGAACTGAAAAAGAAAATAATCATTAAAGTAAGTGATTTTCGTTCTGCATTAATTCAGGGAAAATTTCTGGCCAAAAAGGGGTTAGAGGTATATGAGTTTCGTATTGAGTCCGGATTAAATTGTGGAGGTCATGCCTTTGCTTCGAATGGACAATTATTGCCGGTTCTTCTGAAGGAAATTCATGAAAAGCGAGATCAACTGGCGGCATCTTTTAAACCACTCATTCAAAAATATTACGAAAAAATGGGCTGGGAGTATCCCGATTCTTCTGATAAGCATTCCCCATTAATTACTGTGCAGGGAGGAGTAGGTACCCCTGGTGAAGTGAAACGCTTACAAAAAGACTTCAACATCGACAAAATTGGAATCGCAACCCCATTTTTACTGGTACCTGAGGTAACTTGTGTTGAGTCAACAACATTCAACAAACTAAAAGAAGCGGATGAGGATGATTTGTATTTAAGTGAAGTTTCACCGTTGGGTGTTCCTTTTAATAATTTAAGGCATTCTGTTTCTGAAGAGCATACAACCAATCAAGTGGATATTGGTGATCCGGGTTCTCCCTGTCCCAAGGGGTTTTTGGTTTCGAACACTGAATTTACTGAGGTTCCCATTTGTACTGCTTCAAAGGAATACCAGCAGCAAAAACTGGGTGAACTTAATAATACTATGGAAGATGGAGCCGAACTGGCTTTAGAACAGGCGAAAGTGGTAACCAAAACCTGCCTCTGCGATCATTTGGGAAATGGTGCCTTAATTAATTTAGGGATTAAAAGAGAGGAGAAAGCTCCCCAAGCTGTTTGTCCCGGTCAAAATATCAGCTGGTTTAATCAGGAATATTCATTGATGGAAATGATGGCGCATTTCTACGACAAACAGAAATCACTCGTATCTGAAGATAGACCTCACATGTTTGCCAAAGAAATCCAAATGTATGTGGATTATTTTGACAGACTCATAAAGAAAAGTGATTTTAGTGAGCGGACTACAAAAACATTAAATGAATTTTATGAGAATATGAAATTTGGTATGGAATATTGTCGTACATTTTCAAAGAAACAACCCTTTACAGCGGAAAATATTAAGTCAATAAATATATGGATAGATGAACAGAAAGCCCGCTTGGATGAAATTTATGAGAATGCTTTTGGAGAAGCGGTGCTGGTATAGCATTAAAAAGTAACAAAGTTGCAAAGTGACCGATTGACAAAGTCTTTTTATAAATGAGTCAATATTTTTAATTATATATTTCCGATCCCCGAACTCGGTATCCCCGAATAACCGTAACTTTTCCCATGCGGAATTGTTATATATTTGGAATCATTTTTGTATTATTTTCCTGTAAGGAGGCCCCAATTGTAATACCTCCCACCACCGAAGATGAAATACCTGCAATAGTAGAAGTAGATACCACCCCGCCAATAATTAAGTGGATATCCCCTCGTTTTGATGCAGTGGTGCAAGAAATCATAACCATCAAATGTGAGGTAACTGATACCAGCGGACTGAAAAACGTAGATTTGTTTATTGATGGGAATCCATCTGGGGTAAGTGGCAGTAGTACCTCAGACAGCACATTTGAATTCACCTGGCAAACTACCAGTTATACAGATGGGTCTGAACCTCAATTATATATTTATGCTTCTGATAATGAGGGCAATGATACCAGCAGTCAGATTATCCGAGTTATAGTTGACAATAACCATTCCTACCCCAATGCTGTTGATCTATATTTGATAGATTCTGTTTTCACAATTACGGACACAACATTTATTGGCTATAATGTGAAATGGCAAGCATTTTCCGGCTCTTATTTTTCAAAATATATTTTACAGCGATCTGATGATCCGCTCATGATAAATAGCAGTATTTTATTTTCAACCTCTGATAAATCCATTGTTGAATATGAGGATGATTACACCAGTACCCCAATAATGTATTACCGTATTGTGGTTGAAAACATATTTGGTAAACAAACCCCGGGGAATGTTATATCAACCACCATGAGTAATATGCCTATGACTTGGGATATTCTATCCGTGAATTATACTGAAAGCTCCCTTTCAATAAATTGGAGTAACCCCCAGATTGAAAATTATCTTTTACATCAATTATTATTTTCGAATAAAAGGGATGGTGCTTATGAATTGTTGCAGTCTTTTTCTGATTCATCAATTTCACAATTTTCTCCATCTGCTTTTATTCCAAATACTGAAAACTGGTTTTCTGTTCATGTAGAGGATTCGTTGGGACAGATATCCATGAGCCAACCCTATATGCATCCTCATCCCCAGGAGCCATTAATCGATTCTGTTTTGTACAATGATCATACCTTTACTATTCACTGGGCAACCGAACCGGATGGTGATTTTATTCAGTATCAAATGATGCAATCAGAAAATGAAAATCCATTTGACTTTACGGATTCTACCACAATTGAAGTCCGTACGGATACATCTTTAATTACCTCTGGTATTATTGAAAGTGAATATTACATTTATCAAATTATTACTAAAGATGCTTGGGAATTGGAAACTCGAGGTAATGTTATAATAGCAAGTTCTTTTTATAAGTTCTCAAAGACAATTGGTGGAGATGGAAATGATGAATTGTATGCTGTAATTCCCAAAGATGATGGAGGATATTTAGCCGTTGGAAATTCATTTAATGAGGGCAGTTGGCTTGTTAAAATAAGTGGTTTAGGAATAGTTAAAGATTCTATTTATTTTAGTGCTACTCAGAGTCTTTTTCGTGATATTACTAATGCATGGGATGGAGGATTTATTTTATCTGGGTATTCAAGAATTGATGAAAAAGAAAATATATTGGTTGTCAAACTAGATGATATTGGAAATCAGGAATGGCTAAATAATTTTGCTTTTAATGATAAATCTGAAAGTAACGCCGCTATTGGTTTGTCTGATGGGAGCATTGGCATTACGGGATATTCGAACAACAATAATAATCAAGATATTTTAGTACTTAAACTTGATGCTGATGGAAATGAATTATGGAGTAAAGCCATTGGAGGCAGTAAATCAGATGAAGGTCATGATATTTTAGCATTAGAAGATGGTGGACTTATTGTGCTGGGTGAAACCCATTCTCAGGGAGATGACGATGGTGATATTTGGATTCTTAAATTTGATTCTAAAGGGAATTCTGTGGATACGCTTTTAATTTCAATGGCAGGAAAACAGGTGGGTAATTCATTCGTGAAAACGAATTTGAATGAATATGTCATAGGTGGGCTTACTTCCGGCAATAGCGGGGTAACCGATGCGTTTATCATAAAGGTGAATGAGTTGGGTGAAGTTGAATGGGAATTCAGTTATGGTGGAATTTATAATGATATAGGATATTCAATTATAGATTCCGATGGCGGCTGGGTGTTGGTGGGACAGACCTATTCCTATGATGTTGGTGGAGGTGATATATTATTATTGAAAGTTAATGACTTTGGTGAATTGGAATGGGTGGAAACTATTGGAGGAAGTTATCAAGATTCCGCCTACGATATAAAATTGGCATCAGATAAAGGATTTATAATTTCCGGAACTACCTATTCCCAGAATAATACTGATGGCTGGCTCATCAAAACAGATTCCCGTGGAAATTATAAAGGTATGTTAACATATCCTTAATGTGTAGATTCAATTTTAAATTTTCCCGACTTTAAATTTGGGGATTGTTAAGTTTCAAGCTTTGTGGTTTTATACCTAATAAAATAAAAAACAATTATTTTTTGAGGAGCCCTAAAATATAGTGTAAATTAAAAGTAAATTAATCCCTAGAATTGAAACCAAAGGAGAATTATGGCTGAAATAACATTTCAAATAAATGACATTCATTGTGAAAAATGTGTGGAAAAGATCCGTCAAGCCCTTGAAAATCTAGCAGGATTGGAAGAAGTACATTTTGATTTAGATGAAAAAACAATCAAAATTGAAGGTGAGGCGGATCCAATAGAAATCCAAAAAATTATTCAGGAAGTTGGTTATACTCCTATTCAACTACAGAATGATGATAATCAATCTTAAGCTTCACTGACATTGGATTTAAGGTAAATGCAACAACTTGTAACGAGGGACTTATTTAGGGGTTAATCCGTTATAAATTACCTGCCAACCCTTGGTGTAATAAAAACATTTATTAGTCAATTCCCCTTGACTAATATGAAAATCGGTAGGGGAAATTATCAAAGAAGAGAGGAATTTACATGCAAAAACAGCTTGGTTTTATTTTACTTATCCTTAGCATTACGACCTTTAGTTTCACCCAACAAAATGATAAATCGGATTCCCAATCAGAAATTAAACAAATTATTCAAGGAGAATTTGAAGCCCAGTTTGGAGAAGGTTGGCAATTCTCATGGAACCTGAATTCCACCCCTCATCGAATATTCGGTGGAAATATTTCACAACAATTTGATGCAACTGACCCAATTGAAAGTGAATATGCCGCTCGCGAATTTATTTCAGAAAACCAGATTATTTATAATTTACCTGAAGTCAATTTGGATTTATGGGTGAATGAACAACATGGCTCTCTCCGATATCTTATTTTTAACCAGGTTTATCAGAATATTTCAGTCTGGAATGCTCGTATTGATTTCCGGTATCGGTTAAATGGCGATTTGGTGATGACTGGAATGGATGCCTACCCGAACCTTTCAGTTGATATAAATCCAAGTATTAATCTGGATGAAAGTATTACTTTTGCAAAAAATCATATTGGGTTTGATGAAAATTTAAATGATGAAGTTGTTGATGATCCTGAAATAATTATTTGGGTGGAAAGTGGTAAGGAATCGGTTTATCATTTAGCCTACCAAATTGAACTGTTTGTTCATTCGACAGATCCAAAAGATGAGACTCCAATTCATCGTTGGCAGATTTTTGTAGATGCCCATAATGGAGAAATTTTAGAGAAATTTGATGAAGTTAGAACTGCGACGGTTGAAGGACATGTAACTGGTGGAGTTAAGGATGAACCCTTTGGTATGGAATCAAATCGAGGCATGCCTCACGTAAAAGTTAATGTGTCTGGTGTAGGAAATACTTATACTGATGCAAATGGATATTACTCTATTGATATTGGAAACACCTCAAGGAGTGTAACGGTAAAACTAGAGGGGTCCTATCTGAATACCAATAACGCAAATGGAAGTGATGCCAGTATTACCCGGACGGTGAGTCCTGGTACTACAGAAAATTTTGATTTCGCAGGGTTTAATTCAATTGCTGGAGAAAGAGACACCTATTATCATGCAAATATTGTTCATGATTTGGCAAAATCAATTCATCCCAGTTTCACCGGTGCTGATTATGTTATGCCTGCAAAAGTAAATATTGGTTCTGAAGATGCATATTGGCCCTGTAATGCCTATTGGGATTATACAGGCATTAATTTATTTTCTGAGGGTGGTGGTTGTGCTGGAACAGATGAAATGGCAGATGTGGTCTATCACGAATATGGCCATGGATTAGCCCAGTTCATTTATGACCCCTATTCACCTCCCTATAGTTCATCCGGCTTAAGCGAAGGATGTGCTGATTATTGGGGAATTACCCTAACAAATACCCCTTGTCTTGGGAATGGTTTCTTTGGGGAAGGTACATGCTTAAGAGATGGAGACAATACACTGCAATATCCTGCAAATTCCTGTGGGGGTGAGGTCCATTGCTTGGGCGAATATATTATGGGTGCTCTCTGGAAAATGAGGGAAAACCTCATTGCATTGCATGGCTATGAAAATGGTGTAGAGATTTCAGATAATATTTTTTATTGGGCACAAACAGGTCGTCCAAATAATGATATGGACTTCCTAACCGAAATTTTATTAGCTGACGATAACGACGGTAGTATCGAAAATGGTACTCCCAATTATATGCCAATCTGTGCTGGATTCGAAGCACATAATATGAATTGCCCCTATGAAGGTCCATTTGCAGATTTAGAATTTTCATCCCCTTCACTTAATTTTGTTTTGGCATCCGGTGAAACAGAAAGTCAGGAACTCACCATTTCAAACGTAGGAGAACCCGGTTCAGTACTTACATTCAATTCGGGAGTTTCCCCTTTTGCTGAAATTGGCGATGGTCCGGATGCATTTGGTAATTTTTGGTCGGATTCCGATTTGGACTCTGACATTAGTGAGGATTGGGTAGATATTGATGGTATGGGGACACTGTATAATTTTCCTCATAATGATGAGGCTGGCGAACAAATTGATATTGGGTTTAATTTTCCATTTTTAGGAGGCGATTATTCACAATGTATTATTAATGCCAATGGTTGGATTGGATTTGGGTCTGATGCAACTTCTTGGGAAAATTTAAGTATCCCATCTTCCGGGGCCCCTGGTCCGGCAATTTTTGGTTTGTGGGATGATTTGAATCCAGTAAATGACCAATGTAATACATATTGCTCGGGTGAGGTTTACTATTATAGTGATGGTGATAAATTGGTGGTCTGGTTTGATAATGTTGCCCATTGGTGGACAAACTTTGAAGACAGCTATTATGATTTTCAGTTCGTGTTATATTCGGATGGAAAAATTGATTTGAATTATAATACACTTACGGGTTCCCATACTGCTACTATTGGCATTCAGGATGCCAGTGGAACCAATGGTCTGGAAGTGGCATTTGACCAAGCCTATCTGCATGATGGACTCAGCTTGAAATTTAGTCAGGGACCTGAATGGATATCTGTTACTCCTCCCACAGGACAGGTGGATGCAGGCTCATCAGAAACCTTAGTAGTTGAGGCGAATGCCAATGGATTAGACGATGGCATGTATGACGGTTATTTACGAATGGTTACCAGTGGTGGTAACGCTGGTTTGGCTGTGAGTCTTATGGTTTCCGGAAACCCTTCCTTGCCAGGAGATATAAACGGAGATGAATCTGTAAATATTCAAGATATTATTTTCCTCATTAATTTTATTCTAGGAACAGATGACCCAGATGCAGCTGAGTTTAATGCTGCTGATATAAATGGAGATAATGTCTTAAATATCCAGGATATTATCCTCATCGTAAATTTGATTCTTGATTAAATATTTGTAAGTTTATAAAATTTTACTAAAAGGCAATCTTGATTTTAATGGGTTGCCTTTTTTCTTTAATCTGCAGGTCTATTGTTTTTTCATTTCTAATAATTAGTGTAAATTACAATCCATGACAAAACACCTTCCATTGCAGAAATTTCCAATTATATCATTACTAATTATTTTCTTCATATCCTGCGGTGATGAAATGGTTGAGGATGTCATTGAGACTTATGAATCCGGAAATAAAAAAGTATATGTGCGCTACCATCCTGATGCAAATGTGTTAGAAAAACACTTTTATAATTCAGCTGGTGAATTGATTCACCTGGAACGGGACAGCCTCTCCTATGGAGATGATTTCCAAAAATTCATGATCGGGAATTGGATTTTGGAACAAATGTTGGTAAATGACGAAATTGTATTTGAGAAAGATTCCATTTATAATCCAGATAATCCACCCAATATTTATACATTTTCAGGGAAAAAGCTGCTTGTGTCCGGGCCGGAATATTCTGCAGATTATAAGATTTTTTATTTGGACAGCAGTCAGGTAGAACTGAATGGTAAATGGACTTACGGCGATGAAGGGGAAGATACTTATCGGTCAGAACAGGTTAATTATGATGTTGATTATTTTCAGATAATATCCTATTATAATTTCGTTTGGACAAACTTCCTGGAAGACCCTGAAAAAGAAGAAGAAGTATTATTTCGTAGAATTAATATCCCTATAATAGCACCCACATTAGATAGTTCTCTAGTAGTTCCTGCTACCCCCGAGTAGTCTCCATAGCATCCTAAATCGGAGCCCATAAAGGTTCTGAAAATCTTCGTCCTAATTCCTCAATAATACCACTGATTTTGTGCGCCGAATCACACCTCATTTTAAAAGTGAAATGCGTCACAAAATGCTTGCCGTACTATTTCTAATATTCACCAAGCGTAAATAGAGGATTAAAATATATGGCACAACAAAATAGAAGATTAGTAGAAGAAATAAATCAGGCAGAATATCTGCAGGAAATTTGTTTAGAAACCCCCCAAATAACAATTGGAACTCAATGTGGAATTGGAATGTATGAATTCAAAAGTATTGGTTATCGGGATAGCGAACTGATATTGGAATTCAAATTAGTTATGGATGGAAAGCGGTCTGATTGTGAACGAATTGCATATAATCTTGGCGATCGATGTGTGCTCACAGCGGCTCAGTTTTTGTATGCTTATGAATACCACGCATTTGCCTAGAAGGAGGTAGAAGAAGGATATAAACTGTCTGGTACCACAAATGTGGTCGGAAGGAGCCGGATAGTATAAAAAGGCCTCTCAAATTGAGAGGTCTTTTTTATCTATGGTGAATTATTAATCAACTTTATTCGTAAATTTTTTCTAGTGATTTTAATGTATTTTTGGAATATTCAATTTCTTCATGACCGGATTATTTAAACCTGAAACAAAAATTAATTGGCAACTTCTTTTATTTGGACTTTCTAAAGTTCCATTAATTTTCTATTGCCGTCCAAAAGTAGTGAGCATTTCTGACTCAAGGTTGGAAATCAAAATAAAATTAAATCGCAGAACTAAAAACCATTTAAACTCCATGTATTTTGGAGTATTATCGGTGGGAGCTGACGTTACCGGTGGTTTTTTAGCGATGAAACCAATTCAAGCCAGTAAGTCTAAAATCAATTTGATATTTAAAGACTTTCATGCAGATTTTTTAAAAAGAGCTGAGGGTGATGTTCACTTTATTTGCGAGGATGGAATTGCCATTCAAAATTTAGTAAGCGACGCAGAAGAAACAGGTGAAAGGCAAAACCTTCCTGTGCAAATTGTAGCAACCGTTCCCAAAATTTCAGATGAACCCGTAGCCAAATTTATTCTTACACTTTCTATTAAGAAAAAATAAATATATAATTTGTGAATAAATTAATCCTTTTTAAATGAAACAGTATTTTCATTTATTTAATCTGATAATTTGTGCAATTGCAATACTACGTTCCTGCGAAAATGGCTTTTTAGAAATTGAAAATAATTGTTATTTCCAAAAAGATATCAAGTTTTTACAAACACTCATTAATAATAGTCAATATAATAAAAATTCCCCCTCTTATGATTTAAACCCCATTAAACTTGGCTGGCAAATTTGGGAAAATGGCCGCCTTGTTGAATTTTGTTCGTCGCCCTCAACACATACTGAATGTAAAATGGAATATGTACTTTCAGGATTAATACCCAATGAAATTGGTAATTTAACTCAATTGCGAAAACTTTCCTTGGAGTCTAATAAATTAAATGGGGTTATCCCCAAAGAAATTGGGGTACTAAAAAATATTACGGACCTCACCTTATCTTCAAATCAATTAGGTGGTAACATTCCCTCTGAAATTGGTGATCTTGAATCGTTGGAGCATTTAGCCTTGAACAGCAATTCTCTCTCAGGGTTTTTGCCTTCTGAAATTGAGAAGCTCAACAATCTAAAATGGGTGTATCTGGCGTCCAATTTTTTTACTGGAAAAATCCCCTCCAGCCTTGGTGAGATGGATGGAATTACTTATTTAAATTTATCCAATAATCAATTTGAAGGTAAAATTCCACCTGAGCTTGGTAAACTGAGTAAATTGCAATATTTGAACCTTTCACAAAATAAATTGACTGGAAAAATTCCGGTTGAACTGGGGAATTTAAATCTATATCGTTTAAATTTAGAATTTAACCAACTGAGTGGAACAATTCCATCGGAATTGGGGAATTTAATTAATTTGGTTAATTTAGATTTAGAGTCTAACCAATTGAGCGGGATTATTCCTGCTTCACTGGAAAACTTGAGTAGATTGAATGAATTAGATTTACATAATAATCAATTAAGTGGATCATTTCCGGCTACTGCAAATGGGTGGATTGTATTGGAAAAATTAAATGTTACCAATAATCAACTTTCAGGGGAACTGCCTATTGAGTTGGGAGAATTGACTAATCTTAAATCATTTAATATAAGTTTCAATAATTTTTATGGTAGTATTCCCGAAAAACTGCTACAGATTAAAAACTTGGAAGTTTTTTATATTCATGCAAATCAATTATCGGGACAGATTTCTGATGAATTTTGCGATGCAGAAAAATCAAAAAAAATATTGATTTATGGGAATTCATTCTGTCCGCCATTTCCTGAATGTATTAAATATATTGGAAAACAAACATGCGAAAATTGATTTTCTATTTCATGATGTTTTTCATCATTGGGTTTGCAGGTGATCAGCCGTATGTATTGATGGTATCCTTTGATGGCTTTCGACATGATTTTACAACAATGGCTGATACGCCTAATTTTGATCGGCTGGAATTGGAGGGTGTCAAAGCAGATGCGCTCATACCAGTTTTCCCATCATTGACATTTCCCAATCATTATTCCATTGCTACCGGAGCTTATTCAGGGACCCATAATATTACTGGGAATTCATTTTACGATAAGAAATATCGTAAGAAATACAGTCTGTATAAAAAGGAAACAGTACGGAATGAAAAGTTTTATAAATCCGAACCAATCTGGGTCACCGCTGAAAGACAGGGAGTAAAAGCGGCGTCCTTTTTCTGGGTGGGGTCAGAAGCACCCATTAAGGGATATTTACCCTCAATTTTCAAATATTATGATGGTAGCGTACCATTTAAAGCGCGGATTGATTCCGTTTTGTCCTGGTTTCAGCTCCCCATTAAAAAACGACCCCAATTAATAATGCTATATTTTTCTGAACCAGACCATACCGGCCATACTTGGGGAGTCAATACTCCTGAAATAGTGGAGGTAATAGAAGAAATGGATGACCTATTGGGCTATCTGTTACATAACCTCGAAACTCTGGAAATATATTCTAATCTCAATTTAATTATTGTCAGTGACCATGGTATGACAAATGTCAGTGAAAATAAAAGAATAGTTTTAGATGAGTATATTTCTAGAATAGATGACCTTTATATAAATGGCAGAGGATCCCATGTTCAATTTGATTTGAAAAAATTTAAGAGAAAGTATAAACAAACATTATTTAAAGAATTGGAAAAAATTCCTCATTGTCAGGTGTGGAAAAAGAATAACATTCCCAAAAGATTTCATTTTAATAATAATAATACGGGGGAATTCATGCTTCTTGCTGATGAAGGTTGGCTCATAACTACTCAATCTGCTATGGATAAGAATGAATTTACTCTTGGAGGTATGCATGGATATGATCCACAACTGCCTAATATGCACGGAATATTCTATGCTATTGGAACAGACATAAAATCAAATTTGCGAATATCCGCATTCGAAAACATTCATATTTATCCCCTGACTTGCAAATTATTAGAAATTGATCCCTATTCAGGAAAAGATGATTCTCCGGATGGAGAATTGCAAATTCTAAATCATATTTTAATTGAGAAAAGTGAATGATGGATCAGTATTTCTATTCAGTCCAGATTTATGATGATTTTATTATTTTACCAAAAGATGAAGCCCACCATGCAATAAAAGTGTTAAGGAAAAAAATTGGGGATACAATTATCGTTGTAGATGGGAAGGGTGGGATGTATGAATCTATCGTTGAAAATTTAGACCCAATGAATTGTAACCTAAAAATAATGAGAAAAATTAATATTGGACTCCCAAAGCATTTCATCCACATTGCAATTTCCCCTCCAAAAAGTCATGATAGACTTGAGTGGTTTATTGAAAAATCCGTGGAGATTGGAATCCAGGAGATCAGTTTTATTTTAACAGATAATTCAGAGAGAAAAAATGTCAAATTAAACCGAATATTAAAAAGTACAATTTCATCAATGAAGCAATCATTAAAATCTTATATGCCTGCAATAAATGATATTATGCCGGTAAAGGAATTTATGGAAAATTGCAGTAATAGTGAAAAATTTATGGCTCATTTTGAAGAGGAAGAAAGTACCCATTTAATTAAAATTGCACCTACCTTAGGTAATTATTGCATACTCATCGGACCTGAGGGAGATTTTTCTTCATCCGAAATTATGAACTCTAAAAAACTTGGTTTTCTACCAGTTACACTAGGTAATAATCGACTGCGAACCGAGACTGCTGGAGTAGCAGCCTGCCATATACTTAATCTGGTAAATGAAAAATGACATTGGCAAAAATTGACCATAAAAAGTGGATGAAGATTGCATTCAGGGAAGCAGAAAAAGCATTTGAAGAGGATGAAGTCCCAATTGGTGCTGTAGTTGTTCAGAATGGGCAAATTATAGGACGTGGTTATAATCAATGTGAAAGTCTCATTGATCCCACAGCCCACGCAGAAATTATTGCTATCACGTCTGCAGCAAACACCATTAAAAATTGGCGCTTGAATGATTGCCAGTTATACGTTACCAAAGAACCCTGCCCTATGTGTGCTGGCGCATTGGTAAATGCTCGAATTGATATGGTGGTATTTGGCATGTATGATGAAAAGGAGGGCTGTTGCGGTTCCCTGTATCAACTATGCAGGGACAATCGTTTTAAGCATCAACTTACTGTTAAAGGGGGAATTATGGAAGACCCTTGTACCTTTATCATTCAAGAGTTTTTTAAAAAACAGAGGGAAAAAGATTGAGAATTATCTTTACCAAAATCCAAATTTAGCAATCCAAACTATAAATTAATTTTGTGACCTACGTCACATCAATATCCTCCTTATAAATACCCTTAGGATTTTTCCATCTTCAGTTGATAAATTCCCATTCAAATTTTTAAGGATATAATCAAGATAAGTTCAATTTAATTCTTGAAAATTATTTTATGATTTATTTTCTTTCCATTATTGAGGAAAAAGGGGAAAGAAAATATTAGCCCTAAGGAGCTGAGGAAAGTGAAGAGGAATATCCGGAAAATAGTGATTCTCCCCAATGTATATGGGGGCTGATTAAAAGGGGTGATTGTATGACTCAAATCACACGAGGGATCCTGCTATGGAGGCTAATTTAAAACATTGATATGCGAAGAGTAATTATTGATATGAATATAGTTAGATTAATTAGTTTTACCATTCTGATGGGTACTTTCCTTTTAGCAAATTCTAATAGTGAAAATTTACCCACGCCAATTCCCATTGATTTTGGGGAGAATACTGGAATGCGTATTGATAGCACAATCTGTGAATCATGTAATACATCATATGAAGCCGATGTAATGGGTGCGTCCTGCTGTGATGAGGCAACACAATTCAATTCTGATTTCACTTGTGAAATTTTAGAAACAACTTATTTATGGAATTGTTCAGGGTGCGCGTGTACTGAAGATAATGAAAGTTGGACTACTGATTTTGGCTGTATGGATGAGTTGGCATGTAATTACAATTCAGATGCAATTTGGGGGGATGATTCATGTTCTTTTATCGATGATATTTGTCAATCTTGTGATAATGGTGAGGTTGTGGATAATGATAATGATGGCGATAATATCTGCAATGAGGATGAAATTGTTGGATGCCAAGATGAAATTGCCTGTGATTTTAATCCAGATGCCACGGACCCTGGTGAATGCAGTTATCAATCCACTTATTGTGAAGATGCCGATGAAGATGGATTTGGAGCTGGTGACTCCATCAACTTTTGTCTGGAAGATGTACCCTTAGGATGGGTAGATAATTGTACAGACTCTGAACCCGCCTGCGCTACAAATGATACAGATGAGTGTGGTATTTGCGGGGGTATGGGAGCAGTTTATGGGAATTATGAAAATTGCTGTGAAGTTTATGTGGATGAATGTGGTTTCTGTAGTGGTACAAATGCATCCATGGATGAATGTGGTGTCTGTTTTGGAGACAATAGTTCCTGTATGGATTGCTCAGGTGTTCCCAATGGGGATGCCGAACCAGATGAGTGCGGTGTCTGTAATGGTCCAGGGCCAATATATGAATGTGGCTGTTCGGATGCTCCAACAGAAAACTATGATTGCGATGGGAATTGCCTAATTGAAATTGATTGTAATGATGAATGCGGCGGTTCTGCTACGGAAGATGAATGTGGAGTATGTGATTCCAATTCAGCAAATGATTGCATTCAAGATTGTAATGGTGAATGGGGTGGCCCCGCGGAATTAGATGAGTGTGGAGTTTGTAGTGGTGATGGTTCAACATGTAGCTCAACCGTTTCATTAGAAATTCAGAATGTAGATGTAGAAAACGGATTATTAGATATCTATATGGCCAACACAGAAGAGGTGAGTGGTTTTCAAATGGAGATGACAGGAATTTCAATAACAGATGCAACGGCTCCGGCAGGTTTTATGGTAAGTACTTCTTCCACAACTATTTTAGCTTTTTCATTAACCGGAGCTACAATTCCAGTTGGAGAGGGGGTTTTGACTCAGGTTAGTTTTACAGATTACATGGGTGATGAAATCTGTTTTGGTGAAGATACCGGTAGTGCAGGTGGAACTGCTATATCTGGTGTCGGCGGTGTGTATATTCCTGCAGATTGGGGTCCCTGTTTTGGTGGTGATGAGACCATTCCAGGCTGTATGGATGAAGATGCTTGTAATTATAATCCTGATGCTAATGAGCCTGATGATTGTACCTATGCTGAAGAAAATTACGACTGCGATGGCAATTGTATAGCTGAAATAGATTGTAATAATGAATGTGGTGGTACTGCTGTAGAAGATGAATGTGATATTTGTGATGGTCCAGGTGCTATTTATGAATGTGGTTGTGAGGATATACCTTTAGGAGATTGTGATTGTAATGGAAATGTAGAAGATGAATGTGGTGAGTGTGGTGGTGATGGCTCAAGCTGTAGCCCTTGGACGGAGCTCGTTGCAGAAGGCGGTGAAAATCAGATATCCCTCTCTTGGGAGCCGTTTGAATTTTTAAGACCCAGCTTTATGGGTAGGGGATGCGAAGATGACCCGAATATTTGTATATGGAACTCTTGGTACTCTGATTTTGATAACCAGCAGGATTGTGAGGCCAATGGTGGAATTTGGGGCAGTTATTTAGAGTATTTTGGTTCCAGTTGTAATGAGATGGTAAGTGATGCTGGTTGTAATGCTTCTATTTTATATTGGATGGTATCTGATTTATGCCCAGAATCTTGTGGGGTTTGTTTGGATGGCTGTACAGATATGGATGCCTGTAATTTTAATCCAGATGCCACCGATGATGATGGCTCCTGTGAGTTGCCTGAAGAGAATTATGACTGTGATGGCAACTGCATAGTTGGAATTGATTGTAATGATGAATGCG
>JACNLQ010000061.1 GCA_014381415.1 Fidelibacterota bacterium | reverse complement strand
AGACTTCAATAAAGATAAGAGATGCAGCTAGTCATGGAGATCTTAAGGAAAATGCGGAATACCACGCTGCTAGGGAGGAAATGAGTTTAATAATTTATAAGAAACAATTATTACAGTCTCACGCACCATTCCGATTTATCGAATTTACCGAAATTGAAACCAAAGAGGTAGGATTTGGCAATAAGGTTACAATTCATGAAGAGGGAAAAGATAAAGCCGAAGACTATTACCTATTAGGTCCCATCGAGTTTGAGTTGGATCTTTATCCCATGACTGTAACCTACCATTCACCTTTTGGCCAAGCCATAGTTGGGAAAAAGATTAATGAAGATTTTACACTTGAAATCAAGGGTAAAGAGACGAAGTTCACAATTACTGCAATTGAAAAGATTTCTGCAAAATGATGATTAGCCATGCCTTTCATTAATTAGAAGTACACTTATTGAGATTATATCAATTTTTATTGAAGGATTTATTCAAAAAAACGATAGTAAAACTTTACAATAGTAAGCATTTCCTGTTTCATATGTGGAATATATTATCGGCGAGTCGTTGAAAAATATTTAGATACCCCTTCTTCATCTGAAAAACCAAATAAGGAGAAAATCGATGGAAAATGAAACCGTTCAATCAAATCCTGTAAATGAATCGCCACAATACACTCCCATATCTGTGGGTGAGTGGGTAATAACAACAATTATTCTTGCAATTCCAATTGTTGGATTTATTATGTTATTTGTCTGGGGTTTTGGCAGCAATTCACAGCCTAGTAAAGCCAACTGGGCTAAGGCAACCTTAATCATGATCGCAGTAAGTATCGTACTTACATTCATTTTTCTTGGTTCGCTGCTGGGAATAATGGCAACTTTTATGAATTGAGTTGCTATCAAAACCCATTAAAAATAGGGAATTTTGTTTAATTACTTTTACCCTGCTATATTACAATGCCAAATAGGAATTCGAATCAATGTCAATAAAAATCAAGGAGATAAAATGATGAACAGAGAACTACTAATCGTATTATTTTGTATTGGGGTTGTTTTATTTCTTTACCTCATACAAGATAAAACAGCATCCCCTCCACCGGCAGGCCTGGGGAATAAACCAGCCGGTAAAGCTCTCATACAGAAAATTGTAAAGAAGGGGGAACATACAGAAAAAGAACTTGAAAAAACATTGGAGAAAGCCTTCAATACCTACCCCGATTCAATTTAATATTAGTTATTTATATCTTCCGCTTTCGGGAATCCTTTACATTTGATTCATAAAGCTGAATCCATTCCTCAGCGCTCATCTTTGAGGCTAATTCACCAATGAGGTCGCATGGGATACTCTCCAATTTCTTAAATCGGATACAGGATTTTCCCATATCTAATTTAGTAGAACAGTGTTTAGGGTATTCCCTGATAAACCATTTTAATAGTTTTGGACTGGCATAAATGCCCATGTGGTAAACGGCTACAAAATGTTTTTGGGAGGCAATATTTAAAAATGGGAGTGGTAGTTTAGGATCGCAATGGTAGCCGTCAGGATAAAGTGAATGGGGCACCACCCATCCGATCATTCCATAATTTATTTCTTCTGAAAAGCCCTTATCTATATTTTGGTTAATGACATTTCGAAGTTTTGAAATAGGTGGCTTTCGGTCTTCGGGTAATTGAGAAATATACTCAAGGATAGTTTTCGTTTTATACTGCACTAATTAATTATCCTATTACTTTTCCTAAGCATCAAATCCACCGCCTTACTTTTTTCTTATAGTCTAGATACTCCTCACCAAAAGTTGTTTCTAAATAAGTTTCTTCCTTTTTGATGGCAATATAATAAATGGTAAAGGCAGCCGGTAGAAAGCTCCCCAGTACCCAGAGATTATCAAAAAATATTCCCAGTCCGATGGGGAAAATATTGAAGGCTACGTAAATGGGATTCCTGGAATAGGCATAAATACCAGTGGTAATGATATTGGAAGTGGGTTTCCAGGGTTTAATATTTGTCTTTGCTTTTTGAAAAATTTTATGAATATAAAATAATAGGAGAAAACCTCCCATAACCATTCCAAGACCCCAATATTGATGGTCAATGGGGATACCCATATCTGTTGGAAAGAATTTCTGTAATACTGCACCGATAATCATCCAACCTACATGCACCAAGGGAGGTGGAAATTTTACTCCAGCGCCTTTGTCAAAATTTGCCAATTCTGTAGCTTAATCAATTTTCATTTATCTTCTGGCATTGTTTCAAATTCTTTTCGTTTATCATCAAACCACTTTTCCATGGATTCCGGTGATGACATCAATTGCTGCATAGCATTCATGGCTTTCAGATGCGCTTCATCTCCCTGTTGAAACATTTCTCCTCCGTGTTGTTTGCTCAGCCCCGCTATTTCATCAAAAGTTTCAGCCCGGAATGCTTTATCACATGCACCACCCAATTGTTTACATGTCATAGTTTTCATTTTGTATCTCCATTTTATTTTCTTTTAAAATAAGTGTTCATCGCAAATTCAAACTGGTTTATAAAAATCTGCTTGCACATATATTATTTTATTGCTCAAAATTAATACTGATAGAGCTCATTATACTACTGTTATGAGCTACAAATTGAATATGAATGAGTTTTAAATTGGAATTATTAACAATTGTTAAATTTACTCCACTACAAAATTCAATCGCAACTCTTGTCCAAAATCAGGATTAAAAATATAAAGTTTTTTTCCATTTATAGATAAAAACTCTACACTTCCATTTATTCCTATTTTTTCTGGGTTTGAGTTGCGATACCACCAATGTTTAGAAATACCATCTTCCATTTTATCGCTGAACAAGAATTGGTAACAGCCCTTGTTTAGCGTTACTTCGTATCGGTAATCGGTATCATCTTCAAAATCCCTATCTGAATAAAATACCTCACCTTCTGTATCTGAAATAGTAAATGAATTCTCATTAGCACGATTCACATTATTGGTATGAATATGTAATATAAATTCAGTTGGTAATTCAAGGGGGAACACCACTGTTGAAGTTAGAATATTATTTTGAATATTTTCATCTTTAACGCCATTGGGAGAACTTAGCTCAACCTCAAAGGTGGGGTCTTTCTTCAATTTTCGCCAATCAATAGGGGGGAGTATTAATGTATCTGACTCCAAAAAGGCTAAGTCTCCATGCCAATGATAAACTGATTTTTTCCCCATCGTGAGTCCATATTCAATTTTTACAGACTGTAAATTAACGGCACCAGAATTACGAATAATGATTTGGGGATTATCACAAATGGGATTTATTCGGCTGTATTTGTCTTGGCTACTGGGTGCGATGATATCCACTAATTCTGCATCATTTTTGAAATTAGGTGCACCATACGAAATGAGTTGATGAGTCATTCTAAAAGCACCTTCTTTTTCACCATCATCATAATAATTTTGAATTCCATAATCTATGCTAATTGTATCTCCAGGAGTTACGAATGGCGTGAGCTCAAATAATTTTTCATCTACAATTGCTCCAGGGCACCATCCAGCTCTATCAAATGGCCATGTTCCACCTTGTGGATAAATGGGATTATTGCCACAATCTGTCCATACATTCCAGCGGAATAATTGCCACCCATCTATGAACCAAGTATGAGTTTTACTATCCCACTCACAGCAATTTCGAGGTCCTTCATGCCCATGGCCTGAAATTATAGATTTTATTTGAAATCCTTCTGCTTTAGAGTTTAAAATAATTTCTCTCTCTTTTAATAAACTATCATCAGCTAAAAACTCATACTTATAATTTTCATGTTGATAAATATTTTCAATAGCAATAACATCTCTTGGAGGAACTCCAGAGATAAAATGGAATTTTAAATCTAATAATTCTTGATTATTACCAACTGTTAAATTTAAATCACCATTTAGAATGGGTGCATATTCTGAAATATCATAAATCCACTCCCACCCATTTTCACCATTTAATTCTAAGCGTTTTCCATAAGGGGTTACAAAACTTCCTAAACAAAATTGCTCAGTTGTATCTCCATTTGGAACATCCACAAAAGTACTCCAAATATAATCCCATTCACCGCAGGGGTATTTATCACCCGCCGTTAAAGAATCACATTTCAACGTTTGAACCATGAGAACTTTTGCCCATTGTACATCAGTATTCGGAAATTGTACAATGGTTTTGTATTGGGCATTCCACCCTTCAGGACTTGAGGTAGAAAATGTAATGGGGTGGATGGTAAGGGTATCTGCAATACTTTCTGAATAGCCCAGCAATTCAAGATTTAAGATAGAAGAAATAAAAATTATCAATATTTTCATTTTAGTCTTTATTGAAACTATATAAGACTGCTAGAAACTTCTATCTTAAATCTTCTATATTCAATCCTAAACCGGCGTCCAGTCACTTAATTGAAAGGGTTCATAAATTTCACCCCTGAGGGATTTTTGAATATCGAGAATCATACAAATTATTTGAACCGGGAGATACCCATTTCGCGAAATATAATTTTGCGTATTTTCTATATGCTGAATACAGGAATGCCAATCTGCATCACTATACAATTTAGTTAATTTGTCAATTTTGTTCATTTTATTTTTATAGATTATCTCATCATCCGAACCAGTAGCAGAATAGTAGAGCATATCTCTGAAAAACAACACGGCACAGCGGAACAATTGTTCCATTTGTCTGATATCTTTTATTTTCAAGCGGGCAGTAGTATCAATGCATTTATTCCAAATTGAGGGATCGTTGCTGAAACAAGCATTCAAAAAAAGAACTAATTTTTCCATTAAATCGGTTGAGTTTTCTTTTAATTCCTGGCTGAGCCTAACATTGCCATAGGATATTCGTGCCATAACTGTAGCCTGGACAGGGTCCGTGCCGGAATTTATCAGTCTTTCCTGTAATATCTGGGTTGAAATTGGGGGAAAATAAAGACTTTGGCAACGGGAATGAATGGTATCTAAAATTGTACCGGGTTGGGAAGAAACCAAAATAAACAGCGTTTTTTCCGGAGGTTCTTCCAAGACTTTTAATAGGGAATGGGCGGCTTCAGGACTGGGAATGCAAAGTTTTTCAGCCTGAAATATAAGGATTATACGCCACTCATTATTAACAACACTTAAAGCCAAGTCATGTTTCAGCTCTCTGATTGAATTTATTAAGATTGTATTGGCCCCAGTCAATCTAATGGGGAAATAAGGGTCATCTTCCTTTTGTTTCAGCAGATCCCAATATTCTTTCAGGGTGGAACTTGAGAAAGCTTTTTCAATTGAATCATCCCTGGATTTTATTTTCCCTCGAGGCAGTGGTAGAATTAATTTTACATTTCCATGTTGAAAGGACTTTGTTTTTATGCAGGATGGACAGTTTCCACAAGGTTCTTCATTGGTAATTCTACTACAGTTTAACAGAGCTGCTAACTCTAAGGCATGACCTTCTTTTCCAGTACCTTCCGATCCATGAAACAAAAGTGCATGGGGGAGTTTACCCGAGTTCCTAGAACGAACCAATCTCTGCCAGTTTTTATTATTAATGAGTAATTTGGGACTAATCATTAATGGGTAAGCCAAATCTCAGGGTTTAATTTTTGTTGATTTCCCCATACTTCAAAATGGAGCCTAGCAGAAGTATTATTTTCTGCTTTTACAACGGTGGCAATGGTACTGCCCCTTTGTACATATTCATTTTCATGTACATTAATATTTTCAATTTGAGCATACACTGTGCTGAATCCACCGCCGTGGTCAATTATAATAATATTGCCATGCCCACGAATATAGGTTATTGTACTGACAACTCCATCCAATACAGACTTCACTGCTGTACCACTTTTTGCTTGAATATCAATTCCCACATTTTCAATAATTACACCAGTATTTGGATTTCTACTAGTCCCAAATTTTCCAATTATCTTCCCTTGAACCGGCCAGGGTAGTCTACCCTTCATTTTGGCGAAGTTTCCAGTAGTAGCTCGGTTCTGTTCTGCACGAATTCGCGCCAGCTCTTCTTCACGCTTTTTCATGGCTTCTTTATCAGAATAGAGTTTTTTAATGAGTGCTTCCATTTCTAAAATTACTTGAGATTTTGTAGAACGGGATTTTTCCAATTTACCCTTATCCTTTTTAATATTTGCCAATATAATTTTTCGTTCTTTTTTGTCTCGCTCTAAATTTGATCCTTCATTCCTTTTTTCATTCAGAAGGCTGGTTTTTCTGTTTCGTTCAAATACCAATTTAGCTTTCTCATCTGCCAATTTAGCCAGTGTTTGTTTCATTTCCTGACGCAGAATTTTCTCATATTCAGCCAAGACATCTAAATATTTAATTCGATATATTGCGTTATTCCAATCATCAGCTAAAAGTACAGTTTCCAATATAGTTGGACGGCCATGCACATATAAATATTGTAATCGCTGAGTGAGTTGATTTTTCAACTTTATTAACAGCGTTTCCATTTCACGAATTTGTTTTTCAGTGGATTGAATAAGCCCATTTATATAGCGCTCTTCTTTATTTAGCGATCGAATCAACTTTTCGGTGAGGGAAATTTTGTTTTCCAGATTCAGGAGAATTTCCGTATTGGAAATAGCTTCTTTATTTTTTATGTGTAACCTTTCTTCTATATACTTAATTTCATTCCGTAGGGATTGAAGCTTCGTTTTCCGGGAATCAATATCTTTTTGAATATCCTTAGAAGATTTTTCTCCGGCAACAAGATAAACAGACGTAACAAACAGAAGTGGGAGGATAAATAAGGGGAGGAAGTGTGCGCGGATCAATTTTTCAAATAGGATTCATACACTTTTTTATTGTCATGGTCATAAAGCAATAATAATTCCAGGGCATCCTTAAGGTTGAGAGCTGACAAGAGTTCAGCAATACTTTCATGATAAGCTTTTAAAAAGTGAAGGGTTTCCTTATTGCTCCCCATTTTTTTATCCAGGGTTAATAAATCGTCATGAAAAGTAATCATGGCGGTTTTAACAATGGTTATGTCAACTTCTTCGGCAGCAAGGGCATCAAGCGCCGTAAAATAGTTAAAACGCATACTACGAAGATACTGATTGCTTTTAATCTTCCGGGACTTTTTCCAACGGTCATCCCAACCTACTGACCAATCGGAGTCTTTTCCCAAATCAGAAAGTTCGATTGCCCTGTTAAAAAATGTAGTCCCCCCCATATATTCCCAGGTATCCAGTTCAGTTGCAATAAACAAAAATGCATAATAATCTAAAAAGGAAGCTAATGGATCGAAAGCTGTTGTGTAATACATTTTTCTACCTTGTGAATAGGGGAATTGAATACCCTTTGCATAAAAATATTGATCTCGTTTATTGCTGAATATTGCCTGGGCATTGATACTTGTCTGACTGCCACTCTGAGATACTGATTATACCACCAAACGAATAACGATTGCCATTTCCAACTCCTTGGAATCGGCAGAA
>JACNLQ010000047.1 GCA_014381415.1 Fidelibacterota bacterium | reverse complement strand
CGCTAAGCCTATATTTTGGTGAACATTTTTCATAGATTTAATCAGTCTATCCACTCCCCTACCCTGCGCCAAACTACCAATGTAAATTAAGATAAATTTAGAATTTGGCAATTTCAGACGGCTTCTATTTGTTTTTAGATTTACCGAATTATTTTCAGAAATATTACGAATAATTTTTATACCCTCTTTCCCTGTATTTTTCTTTAAAATATCGCCAATTGAATTATTAACTGTTATAACAATATTTGTTTTTTTAATGATATATTTTTCAAATACTCCTCCAATTTTGTACAGAATTCTATTATAATTTTTCATGTGACTTGTGTGTCCCCAAAGCTCATGACTGTCATAAATGAGTTTGCAATTCCATAATACTTTTGCAAAATATGCTACAAATAGACCACTAGGATCATGACCGTGACAGATTTTGGGTTGAATGCTTTTAATTGCTAACAATGCTCTAACTAAAAATTCAATATACTTAAATACTTGTACTATTGAATTATTCGTCCAAGATTTTGATATTAGTTTCAGTCTTTTAATGGTGTACCCATCTTGGGATTCATTTTCTTTAAGGTTATCCATCCAATAAGCTAGGACAATAACCTCATACCCATTTTCAGCCAGGGACTTGCATTCACGCATAACTCTTGAATCCTGTACAAAAGTATTTAATACAATATGAACAACTTTCGGCTTCACTTTTTTAACGTTCCCACAAGCAGAGAATAGCCATCCACAAAAATGATGGCTGTAAATAAGAAAAGAATCAGGTATAAGTGGGCAACGATAAACATTCCCGTCATAGCAAATTGTCCTGATAAAAATACAAAATAAGCATAGAATGCTGTTAACAGAAGTGTCCTGGGGCGGGATATAAATTTAATTTGAATATATTGCAAAATTAATGACAGAACTAAAATTGATAAAACCATTATGGTGAATCCAAAATTGGCATACATCTCCCCAATAAAGGCCGACGGCGCTGTGCCCACAATCTCCCAGTTTCTATTTAATCCGTTAACAAATATCCATTTAGTTATAGGAAAATGTTCAAATTGAAAAATTCCTCCGGGATTAGGCAAAGTAGCACCATATAAAAATTCATGAGAATCTGGAAATAATGAAAAATAATAATATAAAGGTGCTGTCTGCCCCAGAAAGAGACGAGAGCTAATTCCTTCTAATAATGTTATAAAAGGTCGATTGGTTAATCCCATAATAAAAATATACATTAATGATAAAATACCCACAGCTACACCTATCAACACTCCCACTTGTTTCCAATTGATTTTCCCCTTAAAAATCCAGGATGCGATAAATAATAGAATGATAAAATCCAGCAGTGGTTTTTTCTGCAAGTCAGAAATACTCCTATACATTGCAAAAACAGCTAAGGCAATAAACAGAAAGCGCCAAATATTCTTATTGGTTAATTTTGATTTCAATAATGCCAGTACCACTAAAAATGGAATTAACTGCGCCATGAAAAATTTATAACGATGCAGCTTGCCTAATTTGAAAGTAGTTGTTGACGATTCTCTTAGTTTTGCAAGATCTGCAATATTTATATCGCCTAATAGATTATTTATCATAAAATTAATGGGGATAATCTCCAATTTTGAATAGTACAATAATGTTATACTAATGGCGATTCCCAAAACAAAAAGGTATAAAAACAAAAATTGATTCCCAGGCTGCTCATCCTCTACTGGCTTATTCATAAATCTATTAAAGGTTAATTGGTAATCATTTATCATCAGCTTATTCATAATTAAAATACCAATGGGAAAAATAAGCATAACCAAGTGGGTTGCAATAATATATTGAAAGTTATCTGCTCCTTTAAGGAGAAAGAATACAGGACTCCCCAGAAAAATAAATATAACAAAATGGACGTAGAAAAATCCTGGGAGGGTCAGAATAAAATTATTTCCTAGAAGTTTCACCATCCACAGTAGAGATATAATTAATACAATTATTGAAACCAAATATGTGAAAAAAGGAATACTCATTATTCTTTGAATAACTTTCTAAAAAGAAATTCGCTATAAATTGCAGCAATTATTGAAGAAATTAAAATTGCATAAGGAAATAAATAAAAATCAAATTTATTAATAAAGTAAATGAGAACCATTATATACATTATTGAAGATATACCAAAAAATTGCGAATTCATTTTCATATTTCCAATTCCTGCCCAAACACCTCCATTTATAAAAGTATATATTTGGAAAATAGAAGCAATCAATATTATTTTCAGGATTGCACCTAATTCCAAATACTTATCACCAAAAATGAATGTGGTAATATTTGTAGAGTAAATAAATAATATAAATGCAACCAAACAATAAATGGGAATAGTAATTAATTTGATCTTAATTGTGAATGATTTTAATTCTGGTAATTGTTCTGAAAGTGCAGCAATTCGGTGATGGAGCGCAGAAGTGATTGATTGTCCGAAAAGTCCAAAAGCTGTAAAAAATAGAATGCTTAATTTAAATAGACCTGTTCGAGCATCATTGTGAAAAGTATTTGAAATAATAATGACATCTATATTTCGAATTGCAACAGACAAGACAGCTCCTAAAAGTCCCCAATAAAAATATATTTTCATTTTTTTATACAAGTGAACATCAGAAATATTCCATTTAAAAATATTGCTCTCCTTATTCCCATAATATACAATTATTAAAATAAAGAGAGTGAGTAAGATTCCAAGCGATTTCCCATAGGCCCAACCTGACAGAGACTCACTGATTGATTTTACTCCAATAATAATTATAGCAGAGATTATTATACTGCGGGTAAATTCCAGAATTGTCATTAAACCAACCTTACCCAATCCCTGGAAATAGCAAATTATATTTTGAGATAAAACCGGAACTGAAACCATTAGCAATAATAGCAGAAGCAGAGTTTCCGTATTTGAATCTTGAATTGGATTGGCAATTTTAATAAAGATTATTCCCCATATTATCGTAAGTGCAGAGGCAATTATGACAATCCTGTTGCCAATTAATAATGCAGAATTATTTGGTGATGTATTTGTATTATTTTGGGCAGTGTATGTGGTTATTGCCCTTGGGAAAAAGCTTCCGGAGAATACAAGAAAAATGGTGAAATAATTCATTATGAGGCTGATCCTGCCCCACTCCCCTTCGCTTAATATTGATGCAATGTAGAGGGAAGTTAAAAATGTTATGAGGCGGGAAGAAAAGACACCCAGCATTCTGATTATAATTTCGGAAACCATTATAGACCGGTGATTTTAACCTACGCCTTTATGAAGGAAAAGTAGATGTATTTAAACGGTGTTCAACTACTACGAATTCCTGTTTTATTGAACTCAATCAGAATTACAAATAAAGCAGATAAAACGAAAGCAATAAGAGAATATCCAATTACCATGATGGTACGTTTTGGTTTAAAGCGTTTAATTGGATTGCTGGCCTCATCTAGTATTTGAATGGTTGGGGTATCCCTGGCTTCCTGGATTTTGGATTCCTCAAATTTTTGAGTTAAAAACGCATACAGCTTACTCTGGATTTCAACCTCCCTTTGTAAACGCATGAGTTCAATTTCTAAATTGGGAACTTCAGAATATTTAGGAAATAAATTATTATTAGGATTACCAGAATCATGAGAATTGTAATCCAAATTAGCTAGCTGCCCTTCAAGTTCTCCAATCTCCATTGTAAGCTTATCAATTTCAGGATGATCCTGCTTATATGTTTTATTTAAAATTCCCAATTTCACTTCATCGATGAGTATTTGGCTTTTTATTTCAGCTCCAATTCTTATGGCTGCTTTGGTTTGCTCGGCCAAATCAATGGTATTATTTTGCATCTGGAATAATCTTAATTTTTCTTCCGATACCTGTAAATTTTCTATGGACTCACCATATCTTTTTTCCATAAATACTCTATGAAATCGTGCTTCATCCGTTTGGAGGGTTTTATTCACTTTATCTAATTTACTTAGAATATAATTCACGATTTCCGCAGTTAATTTCCTCGCTTCAATCTCATCCTGATCATTTGATAGCCAGGGTGTCTGAACATTTGCAGATATACTGATAGAACCTTCTTCTAAATGTTCAAAACTGAGATTATCCCTCAATGCTTTTACTGCTTCCTCTAAATTATCAGATTCATATCTCTGGATTAATCCCATTTTTTTCACAATCGATTCCATCATTGTTCGACTCTTCAAAATAGCAAATATTGTATTTGATACCTCGTCCGATGAGGAGGATAAAAAGTCACCAAATGCAAGCCCCTCAATATTGGCAAGAATTCCCTGATCTGACTGTGATTTAGGAGGCATTAAAAGAGCCGTTGATTTATATGTTTTCGGGATAATTAATGAAAATACTGAAGTCAATATTGCTGCAATAAGAACATTTCGTAATAAGATATATTTATACGACCACAAGATTTTGGTGTACTGCACAGTTAGTAATCGATCACTATTCATTAATTGGTAGCCGCAACAAAGGTAAGGTACAAAGACATTACGGCAGTGAAAGTTTGTAGAATGCTTATATTGCCTAAATATCTAAACTTCATATTGGCTGGTATATCTATCTGGTCACCGGGTTGTGGATAAAGCTGTAAATCTATCGGAATTTCCTCTCCATTTCTATATAATGCTACTTTTTTCTTGCTGCCTAAATCTGTAATTCCTCCCGAAAGGGCAATATAATCCTGAATTGTATATCCAGGTAAATATTGATGACCGCCTGGCTTCATTACAAATCCCGTAACCAACACTAGACTTTTCTTATGAGATGTTGACCTTTCTATTTGAGTTGAGAATGGTTCCAGAAAAGGCACATTCACAACATCGCCTTCTTTCAATATAGGATTATTTGCAAGATCCCCATTAAATTGATACGATTTCAATGAGCAATTGATATTGAAATTTTTGCGCTTAATTACTATCTTTTCTTCATCGGCTAATTTATGCAAACCGCCAGCTCGGTGAATAATATCTGTAAGCCGATCAACTGCAGATACATTAATAAAACCTGGTGCAACTACTGCGCCATTAATCTGTACCTTAAATTTCCTGATATTGAGTAAAATTAATAATACTTCAGCAGTATTATATTTTTCGTCTTGAATATACTTCTGTAATTTAATTTCTGCCTCTGGAATAGTTAGACCAGACACCTCAACAATTCCAATTTCAGGAATCCACAACTCTCCAGACGGTGTTACTGATAAAATATAAGTTAAATGTGAGTTTGACATGATGCTTAATCCAATTTTATCTGAAGGACCTAAAATATACGTATCGGGATCAATTTCAGATTCAATAATAAAAGATTCTGGCAGCCTGATAAGTTTATCACTATCATTTATATTCAGGCTTCTATTGTTTATATTTTGACTAAAGGAAAATTGTCCTATCATCAAAATCAGATAAAATAAAATGCTGAATCTTGTATTATAGATATTTTTAGAAATGAATATTTTGCTTGTTCTCATATATTTAGACAACAGTTTTTCTTTTATTAAAATCACTATTTGCCAACATAGGCAACACATTATCCTTTTCAGATAAAATGGGATTATCACCCGGCCATTTTATAGCAATATCAGGGTCATTCCATTTTATACCCTGTTCATCCTGAGGATGATAGATTTCCGAGCATTTATATGCAATTTCAGCTGTCTCTGACATAACATAATAACCATGTGCAAATCCCTCAGGAATATACAATTGGTATTTATTCTCTTCTGATAATTCTTCTCCCACCCAATTTCCAAAATAGGGTGAGTCCTTGCGTATATCAACGGCTACATCAAATACTTTGCCCTTTAGACATCTAAGTAGTTTTGCCTGAGGATTTTGAACCTGAAAGTGAAGACCGCGCAATGTATTCTGGACCGACTTAGCATGATTGTCCTGGACAAATATACTTTTTATCCCACCAATTATAAATTTTTCAATATGGTAAGATTCCATGAAAAAGCCACGATGGTCTTCAATCACAGTAGGTTTTACAAGTATCACATCAGGGATTTGGGTTTGAATAAAATTCATTTTAGTTGTATAAAATAGATTCTATATAATTTCGATAATCATTATCAGGATAGCTTTCAATTAACTTAACTAACTGACCTCTAGCAAGGAACCCTTGTGCATAGGCTATTTCCTCCAGGCAGGCTACCTTTAATCCCTGACGCGTTTCAATCGTCTCAATAAATGCACCCGCCTCCAACAAGCTTTTGTGGGTACCCGTATCCAGCCAGGCAACCCCTCTTCCCAACAACTCTACATGAAGGTTTCCCTGTGATAAATAGGCTTTATTAACATCTGTTATTTCTAACTCTCCCCTGCCTGATGGCTTCATAGTCTTGGTAATATTAACAACATTTTTGTCATAAATATATAATCCCGGTACAGCGTAATTAGTTTTTGGCGATTCAGGTTTTTCCTCAATACTGAGGACTTTCCCATCCTCGTCAAATTCAACCACTCCATAGCGTTCTGGATCTTTTACCTGATAGCCAAAAACAGTTGCGCCGCTGAAATTTTCAAATTTCCCTTTTAAAAAATCAAGATACCCATGTCCATAAAACAGATTATCCCCCAAAATAAGTGTAACAGAATCATTCCCAATAAAATCTTCTCCAATTAAAAATGCCTGTGCGATCCCATTTGGTTCATTCTGCACTTTGTATGAAATGTTCATTCCAAGATAAGATCCATCATTAAATAATCTCTCAAATCGTGGTGTATCTTCAGGGGTTGAGATAATGAGTACTTCTTTGATTCCCATGAGCATCAGGGTTGAAAGCGGATAATAAATCATAGGTTTATCATAAACTGGCATGAGCTGTTTACTTGCTACCTTTGTCAGGGGAAACAATCGTGTTCCTGCACCTCCTGCTAATATTATACCTTTCATTCGCTCACCACTCCCAACCTTTCTTGTTGATAGGTATTATCTTGTATTGCTTTCCACCATTCTCTATTTTCTAAATACCAACAAATCGTTTTTTCAATTCCTGATTCAAAATTCTCTTTGGGTTGCCAATCCAATTCCTCACCTATTTTCGAAGCATCAATAGCATAACGAAAATCATGCCCTGGCCTATCAGTGACATAGGTAATCAATTCTTCATAATTTCCACCATTTATCCTAGGGGAATATTTGTCCATTTTCTGGCAAATAATTTTTACAATATCAATATTCTGGATTTCATTATTCCCACCAATATTATAGGTATCTCCTAATTTTCCGCTTGATAAAACCGAATAAATGGCATTGCAATGATCCTCAACAAAAAGCCAATCTCTCACATTGTCTCCCTTGCCATAAATGGGAAGACTTTTTTCCTGAAGGCAGTTTAAAATCATAAGCGGAATGAGCTTTTCAGGAAATTGATAGGGTCCATAATTATTAGAGCAATTGGTAATTAGTATGGGAAGCCTAAAAGTTCGGTTCCAGGCACGTACCAGATGGTCAGATGATGCCTTGGAAGCTGAATAGGGTGAACTTGGATCATAGGCTGTTTCCTCGGTGAAATAGTCATCTTCACCTAGACTTCCATAGACCTCATCTGTAGAGACGTGAAGAAAGCGGAATCCAGCTTTCATTTCTCCATTTAGAGTTTTATAATAATTATTGGCTTCGTCTAATAATACTGCAGTTCCAACAATATTTGTCTGAATAAATTCAAATGGTCCATCAATAGAACGATCAACATGGGATTCCGCTGCAAAATTGACAATAACGTCCGGCTGAAATTGAGATAGTGTATTTTTCACTGCGCTTCTCTGACAGATATCACCCTGAATAAATTGATACCTTTCATTCGCAATTACACTTTTTAACGTTTCTAAATTACCAGCATAGGTGAGTTTGTCAAAATTAAGTACTTCATTCCCCTCTTGGAGCACTTGCTTTAATACAAAATTCCCGCCTATAAATCCTGCACCACCTGTAACAAATAATTTCATTTATAATAATCCATATTTTTTACGTAAAAACCATTCTAATGATAATAAAACAATGAGCAGCCACCAATATTCTTGTGTGGATAGTCCGCTAATTTGGTAATTTTTCATTAATTGAACAGGTGTAATTTCGATATTAGAAAACATAGAATCCAACGATTCTATAGGAACATATATTCCTCCAGAATTATATGCAACTTGCATAAGTATGTTTTTCTCCTGAATTAATTCTTTCAATTCAATATTCATCCCCTGAACTATTATTGAGGCTTCATTGCTGGTTATTTTCAGACCATCTGGCAAATTGGCTTCACCTGATAATAAATATTCTCCTGGCAGCTGAAATGCCAATTTGCAGTGATAATATGTTTCAGGAAAATCTTGAGCACAATCTGTGGTAATAGTATCTAAATAAGAATGAATAGCTTTTATTGTGAAATTTGATAATCCCAAATTTTCAACAGGAAGTAATTTTGCAATAATTATCTCTCCTTTATTAAAAGATGATCCATCAATATGAAGAGACAGCAATCCTTCATTCCCATGATAGGCATGTAGAAATAATTTTTTTATAAGAGTAAATATTGGTGATGTAAAATTATTTTGGGTTTTTAAATGATTTTCTGTTATATCTGGCAGTGCCACCATATAAACGTTATTCTTCTTGGCTATTAAAAAACTTCCATCGATATAATTCACCAAATCATTATCTTCCATAGTCCATTTTACCATTCTGGCTTGAGGAGGGAATGAAGATAGCTTAATACCAGAGTATATTCCACCTGAATATTCATCTGATAATGAGGTAAGCATACTTGGCTCTATAGCGGTGGGAATGAAAAATTGAAATTGTGACCGGATAATTTCTCCCGTTGTTAAATTGCTTTTAGGACCTTCTAAATATACAATTGGTATTTGCTGTGAACGAGAAGATTTAACCAATTCTTCAAACAAAAACCTATCACTATTTCCAGAAGGGAAATCATCTAATACAATCATTTTTGGATTTAGGGATAAACTGCCGTCAGGATTTTCATTCCACTGAATATTATCCAATCGAAAATGATGGCGCACCTCTACCGCATCCAAAGAGTTGAGGATTGACTTTATAATAGAAGAATTTGGCGACAAGGCACCAGAAATCAATAGAATTTTATCAATTTCAGATTGAACATTTACCCGAAATGAATATTGGTTATTTTCAATTTGAGGTTCTCCAACTAAGGAAAATAAATTAGCATTATTTATTCCATTAAAATTCATAGCTGGTATTGCAATTTCTAATTCATTATTTTGTATTCCAGATTTAAAACTCAAGGATTTATTATAAATACTATCCCCGTTTTCATTAGTTAGTTGCAATTGAGTTGTGATATCATTTTGTAATTGGGTCGTTATTTTAACAATTAGTTTTACGGTATCCATTTTATTTGAACGAGGTGGAATAATTATCCTATCAATTGCAAGGTCATCTTCAGCTTCCGTGGGTCCCACACCAATTATATGAATGGGTGAATTTCTAGGGAGATTCAGGTTATTTAATTCCCGTCCAACAGTGGCTTTACCATCGGTAATTAAGATAACCTGATTGGGATTTTCATACCCAATAAAGTCAGGCAAGTTTGTAAAATCTGTTACGACATCTGCAGATAAAGGATCATCTAATTTTATTATTTTTTCACCCAATCTGTAGTAATTCAAGTCCACTTTATTAACGTCGATATATGTGCGAATATCATTTGTAATATTCTCAGATGATGTACCCATCTTATTGAAATGAGTAAGCATACTTTCTGACAAATCAAATATTATATCTATATTTTGGGGAAATTGTTCATTTTTCTTAAAATCCACCCACGGGTTTATCAATAGTAATAATAATATAATAATTGTAACAGAACGTAAAGAGATAAGCGATAATTTATATGGGAAAGGTATATTTTGCAATAGTTTCCAATAGCGAACCAAAAATAAAATAAAGCAAATTGTAAAAACAAGAGCAAGGAAAGGGGAACCCAGAAGCTTCATCTTATCCAACAGCTCCATCATTTAATGCCAGATTAGGATTTACTTTTAATGTTAATGGAGAATACACCCTTTCTTTCAATTTTTCATATCCTGCTACTGCAATCATAGCAGCATTATCCGTGCAGTATTCTGCAGTTGGAAAATATATATGGATATTAGAATTATCCTTTAATAAATCTGCCTTTTCTCTAAAGCGTTTATTTGCAGCAACACCACCCACAATTGATATTTGGGTAATTTCGGTTAATGTAATAACATTATCCAATTGTCTGAATAAGGTGTTTAAAATTGCTTCTTGATAACTTGCAGCAATATCTTTTTTATGCGATTCAATCTCATCTTGAGACAATTCACGATATTTATATAATAATGCTGTTTTTAATCCGCTGAAAGAAAAGTTTAAGGGGTTATTTTTCACCTTAGGAATTGGAAAATTATATTTTTCAGTATCACCATGTTGAGCAATTTTTTCAATTTCAGGACCTCCTGGATACGCAAGACCTAAAATACGCGCTCCTTTATCAAATGCCTCACCCGCAGCATCATCAATAGTAGTTGAGTGTAAAAAATAATTTCCTGGTGATTGCACCTCCCATATTTGGGTATGCCCCCCAGTTACCAACAAACATAAATAGGGATATTTCATATCGGGGAATGAAATAAAACTGGCATACAAATGACCCTCCAGATGATTGACTCCGATAAATGGTATTTTCAATGCGATGGAAAGCCCTTTAGCATAATTTAATCCAACCAGCAGGGCGCCCATCAGTCCAGCACCATAGGTTACGGCAATTGCCTGTATATCAGAAATTTTGACATTAGCTTTATCTAATGTTTTTTGAATGATACTGGTTATTTGGGAATCATGTTCCCGGGAGGCGATTTCTGGTACTACACCACCATATTGTTTATGTATTACCTGAGAAAGGACTACATTACTTATTATTTCACCATCTCTACAAACAGCACCAGCAGTTTCATCACAGGAACTTTCAATTCCAAGAATAAGCATTAATAAAACAGGGGCTGAATTTATCAGCCCCTTTACTATTTATTTTAAATGATTATTGTTCATCCACAGAATCTTCGTCATCTGACTTTTCATCAGGAGGATCCTCAGAATCATTTTCTTCATCATTTTCAGAAATCTGATCAATGATTTCTTGTGGAATTTCTAACTTTTCCGGTTCTGCTTCATCTACAACCATTTCAGGTTTCTGCTCATCATCACCCTCTAAGCCATCCAATCCTAAATCCATCATGAGAATGATTTTCTTATACTCTTCATCCACTTCCTGTACCGTTACTTCATGAGAATCACCTTCTTTAAAATTAGTCAAAATTGAATTTTTCTCATGTTTTTTCATCCGTTTCAAGGGAACAATTCCTTCAAGGCCTTCACCTAAATCGAATATAATACCCTTATCTAACACTTTTAGAATGGTACCATTAACAACTTTACCAGAGGTGAAATCATTTTTAATATTTTCCCAAGGATTTGCCTCAATCTGCTTAATTCCTAAAGCCAATCGCCTGTCTTCAGCAGATACTTCTAAAATTCGAACTTTTATGGTATCTCCCTTTTGCACAATTTCTTTAGGATGCCGTACCTGTTTAACCCAGGACATATCAGATACATGAACCAATCCATCAATACCTTCTTCTAATTCGATAAATGCACCAAACTGAGTCAAATTACGAACAATTCCATCATGGTCTGATCCCACTTCAAATTTACTCTCGATGGTATCCCAAGGATTATCCTGTAGCTGCTTGATTCCAAGAGAAATTTTCTTCTCATCTGTATCAATATTAAGAATCTTCGCCTCTACTTTGTCGCCAACTTTAAACATATCAGAAGGATGCTTAATATGACGGGTCCATGACATTTCAGAAATATGGATTAAGCCTTCAACCCCTTCTTCTAACTGTATAAATGCACCATAATTCATCATATTTACTATTTTACCTTCAATGATTGAATCAATAGGATATTTCTCATCAATTCCTTGCCATGGTTCAGGCTGCAATTGTTTCATACCCAGCGATACACGAACTTTTTCAATGTCAAAATCAATAACCTTAACTGTCACTTGTTCTCCAATCGCGAGTCTATCAGTTGGATGATTAATTCTTCCCCAAGTGATATCAGTAATATGCAGAAGACCATCAATACCCCCTAAATCAACAAAAGCTCCAAAATCTGTAATATTTTTAACCGTACCTTCAAGAACCATTCCAATTTCCATTTCTTCAAGGACAGCCTGCCTTTTACCAAGGAGGTCATCTTCTAAAATGGCTTTACGTGAAAGAACAATGTTCTGCCTGAGTTCATTGAATTTTACAATTTTGAACTCACTTTCTACACCTAGGAATTCATCAAAATCCATAACGGGTTTAATATCCACTTGTGATCCTGGAAGGAAAGCTTGCACTACACCTAAATCCACAACCATACCACCTTTAATTCGCCGGCTTATTAATCCAGTAATGAGTTCTTCTTTTTCAAAACAATTACGAATTTCTGTCCATCGTCTCTGGAAATCAGCTCTCTCTTTTGAAAGAATAATATTTCCACGACGGTCTTCAAAGGTGATAATGAATACATCAATTTCATGTCCTATTTCCGGGAGCTCTTCGAACTCAGAACGATGTATAATTCCCTCAGCTTTAAAGCCAATATCTACCAGTACATCTCTATCTGTAAGTCCTACGACTGTACCTGTAACAACTTCCCGCTCTTTAATATCGCTGAATGTATCTGCATATTGATCATGCAATTCATCCGGTACAAATTCTTCTTCTTCATATTTATCCAAATCCTCCTCAGTTACTACTTTTACATCCAAAATTGATGGATCTAAATAATCCAAAACAGCAACTGGAGGCGGAATATATTCTTCCTCTGTAGCAGCTACTTCTAATTCTTCTTCAGCCACTATATCCGGTACGTTTTCTTTAGTTGCTCCAGACTCATCCTCTTTGGCAATTCCTTCCTTATCTGATTGGGTTTTAGTGGTTTCTTTAATATCTTCAGTTGCGGAAATAGTATCTGCCACTTCTGTGGATTCAGTATTTTCTACTTCCTGGGTTTCTTGTTGAATGTCTGTACTCATTATTTGAGTCTTGCTCCTATTTGATTGTTTTATTTACGATTTCTACGATGCGGTTTACCTGCTCTTCAATACTTAAACCGGTAGTATCTATTTCTACCGCATCCTCTGCTTTTTTTAAAGGGGAATGCTTTCGAGTGGAATCTTTTCTATCTCTCTCTTTCATTTCAAAGGCTATTTCTTCAAGAGTAACAACCTCTCCCTTAGCTTCCATTTCCTTTTTACGACGATTGGCTCTTTCATTAATATCCGCTACCAAATAATATTTATGCTCAGCATTTGGAAATACCACCGTGCCAATGTCTCTTCCTTCGAGAACCACATCTATTCCTTCTGCCATGTCTCTTTGATATTGAACCAATTTTTCTCGTACCTCTGAAATTGCACTCACCTGACTTACAAAGTCGGTAACTTGAACAGAGGTTATTTCAGTTGAAATATCAACACCATCCATAAACAAAGCGGATCCACTTTCTCTGCTAAACTCAAATTCAGTATGAGTTAGAAGATTATTTAACTGGGATACATTCTCGATATTCACATCTTCCTGAATACATTTCAAGGCGATACCTCGATACATTGCACCCGTATTGATATGAATAAAACCAAGTTTTTCTGCTACAAATTTAGCAGTGGTTGATTTACCGGAACCTGCTGGTCCATCTATCGCAATTACCATCTCGTCTAAAATACTCTTTTAAAAAAGCCGAGTAATTTAAGTAGCTTTTTATCATTAATAAAATAATTCTCTGGATTATTAACAGAAAAGTTTTTCTTCAAAATAATAAGTTTAAATTGGAAAGTGACAAATTCCATCCATTCACTCAGGGATACCCTCTAAAAGCTTCTTAACATCATTTTCTTTCAAGACTTGAAATTTTCCAGGGGAGATTTTATCAATTTCCATACCAGCAAAGGATTGACGATGGAGATGCACCACAGCTGAACCTAATGCCTTGAATATTCTTTTTACCTCATGATTCTTCCCCTCCCGTAGGACAACTTTCCAGTAAATAAGCCCTCCCTTTCTATCAAGGCGCTGAAGTTCTCCCATTGCTTTAGTACCATCACCCAGATCAAGTCCATTAGATAAGAGTCCCCTTTTGTCTCGAGAAATATTCAGCTTGGATGCTACAATATACACCCGTTCGATTTGGTTTTTAGGATGCATGAGTTTATTTGCCATTTCTCCATCATTAGTAACCAATATAGCACCAGTGGTATCCCTGTCTAACCTGCCAACCGTAAATAAACGATCTGTACTGGGAACCAAATCAATAACACATTTTCTGCCCTGGGGGTCAGATGAAGTGGAAATATACCCTTTTAATTTATTCACAAGATATACCTTTGTTTTGGGAAGAGAGTTTATGGGCATTCCATTACAAACCACAATATCATCTGCAGCAACCTGATAACCAAAATTCCTTTTAACATGACCATTTATCACAACCTTTCCCGATTCTATCAGACTGTCACATTTACGCCTTGATGCCACTCCTGCACGAGCAAGATATTTATTCAGCCGCATAATCGTTCTCAAATAATTCAGGGTCAGGATTATCACCCATCAGCTCAGAAAGTTCTTTAAGTTTAGGGAGATCAGTTGTTTTTTCAAGTCCAAACGATTCCAAAAATATTTGGGTTGTACCAAAGAGAAGCGGTCGACCTGCTGTTTTGCCCCTACCTTTTACGGTGATGAGCTCTCTTTCCATGAGTGTATTAACTACAGATCCGCATTCTACACCCCTAATTGATTCAACTTCCGCTTTACTTACAGGTTGCCGGTAGGCAATAATAGACAGCGCTTCCAGTGCCGGACGGGATAAATACAGTTTTTTTGTATGTTTAAATAATCTTTCAATATAAATGTGATATTCCCTTTTGGATAAAATTTGATAGCCTCCGCCAATTTTTTGAATTGTCAAGCCCTTACTAGATTTTCCATAATCGGAATTTAATTCGTCAATAATTGGAATTAAATCAATAGAATTTTCCTCCTGAAGAATATGATTGAACCGTGACTGAGTCAACGGCTCTGGAGAGGCAAACAGTAATACTTCTACAAGATTTTTCATATCCATTAGGCAGCAACTCCAGTTAAAATAATTTCTCCAAAAGGTTTCTCCTGTTCAATTGATACCTGGTTTGTCCGCAGCATTTCCAATATTGCCATAAATGTAACTACAATTCTCAATCGTGTTTTTAAAAATGGAAAAAGAGTAGTAAAGCACAAGCGTTTAACAGAATTAATTTCTCCTAATAAAAAAGCTATTTGTTCATCTAGATGAATTGGTTCTTCATGTAACTCATAAGGATTTACATCTGGCAGACGATGAACAAGCTCCTGAAAAATAGTTGATAGAGTAAAAAGAGTTATATTCTTAACCGGGTTTGTAATTTGTTCAGTATTTTTGTCATATGCCATTTCCTGCCCACGGGGATAATGAAAAGCATGCTCACTATATTTTTCCTGAAGCTCCTCGCTCATTTTCTTAAATTGCTGATATTCTAGCAAACGCTGAACCAGGGGTGTTCGGGGGTCTTCAATCTGATCTTCTTCCTCATCCGATACAGGCAAAAGCATTTTTGCTTTTATTTTCATCAATAAAGCTGCCATATAAACAAACTCTCCTCCCAAATCGATATTCATCAGGTCCATCATTTTCATATATTCTAAAAATTCTTTGGTAATATGGGCAATGGGGATATCATAAATATTTAGCTTATCTCTTTGGATAAAAAAGAGCAAAAGGTCCATGGGACCTTCAAAGCTTTCTACTTTGACCTGATAATCCATTAATTTTAGCGGGCTGGCTGAACTAAACCTACTTTGCGATATACTTTGGAAAGAGTCTTTCTAGCGCGATAAAATGCATTTTCAGCTCCCTTTGTAAGCACTGATTCCAAATAGGCTTTGTCTTGGTTAATTTCATCGTATTTTTTCTGAATAGGCAACAGGAATTCAGCGACGACATTTCCCAAATCAGTCTTGAAATCAGAATACATTTTCCCTGAAAACTGTACTTCTACATCCTTGATAGACAATTCTGTAATAAGAGAATACATTTGCACCAAATTCGATATTCCTGGACGGTTTTTATCCATTCTAACCTCTGCACCTGAATCGGTTACCGCTCGTTTTATTTTTTTCTTTACAACATCAGGCGAATCCAATATTGCAATAAGATTATTTAGATTCTCATCGGACTTAGACATTTTCTTTTCTGGATCCTGAAGGCTCATAATACGAGCACCTGCTTTTGGAATAAATGGTTCTGGCACAACGAATGTATCAGAATAGGTGGAATTAAACCGAATAGCCAAATCTCGAGCTAATTCGAGATGCTGTTTCTGGTCTGCGCCAACTGGTACTAAATCTGATTGGTACAATAAAATATCAGACGCCATTAGAATGGGATAGGTGAAAAGTCCAGCATTTATATTGGCAGCATGCTTTTTTGATTTATCCTTAAACTGGGTCATGCGATTCAATTCACCCATATAGGTGAGGGTGCTGAGAACCCACATGAGCTCTGCATGCTGGGGAACATGCGATTGAATGACGATAGTACTTTTCTCAGGGTCAATCCCGCAGGCGATATACTGTGCCACATACGAAAGGCACCGTTGCCGAAGTTCAGCAGGATTTTGCCGAACCGTAAGTGCGTGCATATCTACTACTAGAAAAATGCTGTCATGACTCTCCTGAAGGTTCACCCAATTTTTCAGCGCACCCAAATAGTTTCCAATACAGAGATGCCCGCTGGGCTGAATCCCTGAAAGTAGAATTGGCTTCTTTGGTTCCGTCATATTTTAATTACCCTCCTGCATAAATAGATAAGGTCGCCACGAACTCTGAAATTGTTTTACAAATTTTTGTAGATGTAGGATCATTGTCGGTTTTCGGGGTGTTTTTGATAAATCCATTTGAATATGCTTTAAAGTTTGATTCCCTTTTTTAGTATTACAAGGTACGCAGGCTGCCACTAAATTATCCCAACTATCTCCCCCACCTTTGTTACGTGGAATGATATGGTCAATGGTCATGGGTACAGATTTTATTCCACAATACTGACAGGTATGATTATCCCGTTTTAATATGTTTTTTCGAGATAAAACAATTTCTTTCCGACGAATTCGTGCATATTCTTTCAATTTAATGACACTGGGCAATGGCAGCGATAGATATACAGAATGAATAATTTCATGATAGTTCTCTAATGATTCAACCTTTTCGCTTAAAAGAAGAATAATAGCCCTGCGAGCACCAATAACCATGAGCGGTTCATAACTCTGGTTTAAGACTAATACCCGCCTATTGAGGATAGGAGCCATTAGTCTGTTACCTTTTCAGAAATGGATAATGTTTTATAAATTGTTTGGCTTAAATACTGATTGAATGCTTCTTCTCCTTCAATGATAGATTCTATTTTTACTTCTCCTGAGCAGTGGATAATTTTACCCTCTCCAAGGGAAAATCCCACATGATTTATTTGCTCATTTTCCGCAAAAAATACAATATCCCCAGGCACGGATTCATTTATACTTATTTTCTGTAACCACGAAGATTTAACCTGCAATCCTGTATCTCTGGCAATGGAAATTTCAATGCTGCCGAGTACTAATTGTACAAATCCAGAACAATCAAAACCATAAGCGCTTTTACCACCCCAGATATACGGGGTCCCCATTAAAGATTTAGCCAATTTTATTAACTGCTCTCTTGATTTTATTGTAAATAATTTTTGAGCTGGTATATTTCCTAACTGTCCATTAGGAAGAGTAATAGTAATACCCTTAGTGTCCTCTTTGATAACCGGCACTCTTGTACCAAATGATAAAAGCCTATCCTCCTTGTTTTTATCCAATTTATTGATAACTGGAGTGAAACGGTTAGTTAGCGTAATCCATTTTGAATAAGATTCTACATTCTTTGAAAGGTAAAATGTATATATCCAGCCTTTATAACCATCAGCTTGTTGAATATAAAACCAGAGATTCTCCTCTTTAAACACCTCTACCGTTTCCCACATGAGAGCCTGAGTAACCATTGCAGAACTAAATGAGGCTTCCTTATAAATGGGAGCTACTGCTGTAGAAATTACCGCCTTTCGGCTCATCGATTTTTCACATACTCTATGAGTTGCTTACCGATTTCAGTATTATCCATGAAAGCATCAAAGACTTCAGCGCCGGGACCTGTTGCCCAGATAGGTACAAAGTTGGCTGTATGATAATCGGAGGTAAAGCGAATATCCAAGTCAGAATCTTTTCCATCATGTACTGCCACCCCCCCACATTCATGGTCAGCAGTAAGTACCACCAACACCTCTGGGTGATTAGCTTGATAATCCAATGTATAATTAATGAGTTCATTAAGGGATGCCATTTCTCCTTGAATATATTCAGCGCTGTTGGCATGACCGCCCCAGTCTACCTGGGATTCTTCAATCATGACAAAAAAACCATTTGGATTTTGCTCTAATTTATTAAGCGCCATTTCAGCCATTTGAGTAGTTGTAGGAGTACGACCTTCATGTACAGTAGGTAATGAACCGTCTGAAAAAAGTCCCAATATTCGCTTTTCAGGATTTAACTCTGCGTTAATTTTATCAATAAACTGACCGCCCCTATTCTCATACTCGGCGATTAATTCATCGGGCCAGAAGGATTTTCCACCACCCAATATTACATCAATATCTGTTTCGGCAAATTGCTCTGCGATCTGCCATTCTTTCTTGCGATAATCAACATGCGCAGCAAATGAGGCTGGTGTTGCATGTGTCACAGAGGAGGTTGCTACCAAGCCCGTAGCCATGTGTTTTTCTTCAGCCCACTCAAGCATGGTTTTAACACTTAAAGTATCATTATCGACCCCTATAGCTCCATTGTAGGTCTTTTGACCTGAGGATAAAGCTGTACCACTGGCAGCAGAATCTGTAACCCGTTTGCAGGTGGTGCCGCATTGTCCATCATTTGGATGGGTTGCCACCAGCCCTACATGATCAAATCGTGCAGGGGCAAAATCACCATTGGCATAATAGGAAAGACTATATTGCCCAATCCCTGTACCATCAGCAATTATAAAAATTATAGATTTAGGACCAATATTTTCACTCACTGGGCTGCCATCAATTCTATAGTTAACATGAGGCCTCGAAGGGATAGTATTGGTTTTCTTTTCCTGAAGTGCAACGCCATAGATATTATAACAGCTAAACACCTGTATAACCATGAGAATTTTAAGACAATTTTTCATTTTACGATCCTTAGAAATTTTCGCTTTCCTACTTTTAAAACCATATTTTCTCCTGGTTCAATCATACAACGAATATCATCCACCTTCTCTTTATTAAGGCGAACACCCCCTTGAGAAATCATCCGTTTTCCTTCACCATTGCTGGCTACCATTCCATTTTTTACCATGATAGCTATAAGTTTTTCAGATTCCGCGATGGAATATTCGGGCATATCATCAGGCTCATCTTTTTGAATAAATAATGCATCAAATTCCTTTTCAGAAGCAAGAGCAGTTTCACTATCATGATAAAGTGTAACCAGTTCCCTTGCCAATTCGCGTTTTAAATCTCGGGGATTAGAAGTACCATTCTCTAAATCATCCTTAATTCCCGCGAGTTTTTCATTGGATATTTCCGTAGCAAATTCAAAATAACGACCAATGAGTGAATCAGGGATAGATAATGTTTTACCATAAATCTCTGAGGGAGAATCTGTGAGTCCAATATAATTATCATAAGATTTCGACATTTTTTCAACCCCATCAGTGCCCTCTAAAATAGGTGTGGTAATAATAACTTGGGGACTTTGTCCAGCCTCCTTTTGCAGATCACGCCCAACCAGCAGATTAAACTTTTGATCAGTCCCACCCAACTCTACATCAGATTTTAAATGAACGCTGTCAAAACCCTGCGCTAATGGGTAGAGAAATTCATGTACAGAAATAGGGACTCCATCCTGATAACGCTTGGTAAAATCATCACGCTCCAGCATACGGGCAACGGTATATTTAGATGACAGGCTAATGACATCTGAAAAATTCATATCACCCAGCCAATCCGAATTATATACAATTGTGAGGTTTTCTTTTGCTAAAATTGCTGACGCCTGATCAATATAAGACTGAGCATTCTCTTTGGTTTCTGCAAGGGTTATTTGAGGCCTGGTTTTATTTCGACCAGTTGGGTCACCAATCATGGCGGTAAAATCACCAATAAGAAGGACTGCTACATGACCTAAATCTTGAAAGTGACGCAACTTTCTCAAAACTACCCCGTGACCAATATGCAAATCTGGTCGGCTGGGGTCACAGCCAAATTTCACTTGAAGAGGAGTATTCGATTCCAGCGACTTGGTTAATTTCTTATCCAATTCTTCAATAGGGATGACTTCATCGGCTCCCCTAACAATTAAATCTAACTGTTCTTTTACCGGTGCAAAATTTCTCATTTTAATTTTTGTAATTTTTCATAGCTCTATCCACCTGACGTTTTACATCTTGATCCATTTTTGTTTTACGTTTATCCCACATTTTTTTACCCTGAGCCAAACCAAACTCCATCTTCACTCTGCCTCCTTTTAAATACAGAGAAAGGGGAATAAGAGTTTTTCCTTTTTCATCTACCATTTTACGAATTTTTTGAAGCTCCTTTTTATGGAGCAATAATTTTCGATTTCGTACCGGGCTATGGGTGGAATATCCCTCATTTGAGTATTTACCAATATGCATCCCTATTGTGAAAAGTTCGTTTTCAACAAAACGCACATAGGCTTCTTTTATATTTGCTTTTCCCTCGCGAATCGCCTTCACTTCTGAACCGTACAGAACAATCCCACCTTCATATTTTTCGAGGATGTTATATTCATGCCATGCTTTGCGGTTGGTGGCTATGATTTTGCTGCTCATTTATATATTTTATTGACCCTGTGATTTCGCCCATGATTGAGGGCATAAAATTAGACGCTTAAAGTTCGCATGAACAAGGGAGAATTGGAAATAATTTAGATAAATGCTAAAATAATAGGACTAAATACACTTAAAGTATCACTTAATACTATGCAGCTACATATACTATATTAGGCACTATAACAGTTTTATATATTAACGTTGTCCATTAAAATATTATTCTCCTCTTCCGTCCCCACAGTTACCCTCACACAGTTAGGCAGCCCCCAACCCGGGAGATGTCTGAGAATAATGCCATTGTGGAGCATCTTTTCATTAAATGTTTGGGCTTCCTTATCTGATGAAAAAATGAGGGTAATAAAATTGGCAGTAGAGGGTATGGTTTTAATTCCATTATCATAAAACGCTTGTTCTAAGATTTTCATTCCCTTATGACAATGAGAAATGGTATGTTTAATATATTCTGTATCATCCAAAGCTGCCTGAGCAGCTATCTGTGCTGGCCATGCGGGCTCAAAAGGAAGTTTTACCTTATTCAGGTTCTGGATTAAATCTTCATGGGCAAATCCGTAGCCAACCCTGAAGCCTGCCAATCCGTGGGCTTTAGAGAATGTTCGGAGGGTAATCACATTATCATAGCGATAATGCATAGAATCGGGGTAATCTGCTAAATGGCAGGCATACTCAAAATACGCTTCATCCAATAATACCAGAACCCGTTCAGGTACCAAGGACATAAAAGCATCAAACTCAGATTTTGGAAAATAGGTACCAGTGGGATTATCAGGGTTAGCCAGATAAATAATTTTGGTATAATCGTTTATCTGCTTTGCCATTTCTGGTAAATCATGATGATAATTTTTCAAAGGTACCCAATTGGTATGAACTCCGCTGGCATTTGCTAAGACCCTAAAGCCAATGAAGGAATTATCAGCCGCAATGATTTCATCTCCCTGCCGAAGAAATGTACGCATAATAGTTGACATTACCCCCTCGCTACCCGCACCAACCACTACATTGTTAATTTTGATATTAAAACATTCTGCCAACTTTTCTCTTAGCAAATATGCAGAAGCATCCGGATAGCGAAAATTATCTGCCAATGTGGATTGTACCGCTTCCAATGCTTTCGGGGAGGGTCCATGGGGATTTTCGTTGGAAGCTAATTTAATGATGTGTTCTAAACCCAACTCTCTGCGAACTTCTTCAATAGGGCGCCCGGGTTTATATGGCTTGAGGTTTCTTATGTGTTGTGGTACTAAAGGCATAAATCTCTATCCTTTATATCTATTTGAGCTTCAGTAATTTCTAGAATAATGCACGCAAATTTAGTTTGAATGGTATATACTCCCTAACAAATTTGTTAGACTCTAAATCTAATTGATGCAGTCCAAAATTATATACAAAAGAGGTATAATAATCCTAAATTTATTCAATGGACAGAGAAAGAAAAAAACGATTAAGGGGGATATTATTCCAACATTTAGATGGAATTACCTTATGCTCGACTATCGCAACTCTTTTTAATAAGGGCATCACCCAATTTATTCTTGAAAATAATAAATTCACCATTCAGGATATTTTGAGTAAATATGATTGTAATTCTGGCTATATGAATGTAGCATTGAGATTATTGGCTTCCCAAGGCTGGTTAAAACGGTATGTAATTCAGGATGGTGAAGATATTGAATTTCATTTGACCAAAAAGGGAGTGAGCGGGCTTAACCATGCCCACTATTATGATAAATTTTATAATTTTATTCCTGTTTTAATAGAAATAGATAAATATTTATTTGACCCACACACAAAAGATATTCAGGATGAATTTCAAAATCTTCAAAATAGTTTGAAATCCTTAAATGGAAATATGCCTGCTCAGGGCAGTACCGAATGGGATGTGTCCAAACATCTCGAGGGATTATTGGTGGGGCCAATATTGGTGGCTTTGGGTATGAGTGAATTCTTCCTGGAAAGTATAGAAAATGAATCAGATATTGACTTAGAAAATATGGGGGATACATTGCCCATCATGAATTCAATAATTGACTTATTTATTTATTTGAAATGGATAGTAATAAAAAATAATAAGCATTATTTTTCGGAAGAAGGCAGGTTTTTTATAACCCGGTCAACTGCCTATGGAGTTACGGTCTCTTATCTACCCACATTTAATCAAATGCCCGAGCTACTATTTGGCAATCCAAATGTTCTTTGGAAACGCAGTCCTAACGGATTAGAAACCCATGTGAATCGCCACATGAATGTTTGGGGAAGTGGCGGAGCGCACTCGCTCTATTTTAGAAAAATTGACGAAATAATTACCCATATATTTAATCAACCTTTGGATGAGCAGCCCATCGGTATTGCCGATATGGGTTGTGGAGACGGAACCCTTTTAAAGCATTTATATGAAGTTGTGAAAAACCAGACAGAACGTGGAAAGAACCTCCAGTTCTACCCTCTTAAAATTATAGGTGCTGATTTCAATAAGGCTGCTCGGCTAGCAAGCAGCATCACTCTTCAGGAAGCGAAAATTGAGCATTCAATCATTCATGGTGATATTAGCAATCCGGCAGATTATGCAGAAAATTTGAAAGAGGAATATGGATTAGACCTTCATAAAATGTTAAACGTGAGATCATTTCTTGATCATAATCGAATTTATTCATCTCCAAAAAAATCATTTCATGATACTAATTGCAATTCAACCGGTGCATTTGCCTTCAGGGGTCGATGGATACCAAATAAGGAGTTAAAACAAAACCTCATTGAGCATTTCAGTTCATGGCATGATTATGTGAGTAAATACGGTCTGCTCATCCTTGAATTACACACCATAGCACCTGAACTCACTGCAAAGAATTTAGGGAATACAGTTGCCACTGCCTATGATGGAACCCATGGCTTTTCTGATCAATATATTATAGAAGTAGATGTTATGTTGGCCGCAGCCAGAGAGGCAGGACTAATATCAGAGCCAAAATATCAAGCTCTTTTCCCTAATGAGGAATTAGCAACAATTAGCATTAACCTATTTAAGGCTGTTAATTAATTCTCAATTTTATCAAAAAATTGCTCTGAACTCAGATTACCCTGAGATAGTTTTATTACCAAATCCACCGGTGCTTTCATAATCACTTTTTGACCACCCCTTAATTCATAATGAATAATAATTTGCACCTCCCGAAAATGGGTGCTGCTGCTCTGCAATGCTCTTCCCACAGAAAAAAATCCTAATAGTTGTTGGGATTTTATATTAGTCCGCCGTGAAGTAATTTTTACACGAATTATTCCATTTATCACTGCTACATCACTTTTATTTAGACTATATCGATATTTAGACAGGTGGGATTCTATTGAATTAAATAAAATATCTCCGGTTCTGGAAAAAATAACCGAGAGGAGAATAAATAGAATAACTGCAAATCTGAATCTGAAATTCATAATATAAATTAATTGGTTTTTCATAACATTTTGGACTTGTTTAATAATTAATGGAAAATCTATCCATTATCCTTCTCCTTACATCCTGTTACAATTAATAGATAAAATTTTATTATTATTCTCCTCTATTCTACTGACGACATATTCAGGTCCAAATGGTGGATGACCTCTGAGAAACGGCATTCTCCTCCTCGCGAAAAGTCATCTGCCCTGGGCCTGATATTAATAACCTTCCATCTAATATAGTGACAGTAATCACATTATACACTATTCTCAGCTTTAGTATTGCATAGATCACAAAATTATTTTTCCACTTCCCATAATATGCGACTAATGGATTGGCAATACTTATATCAAAAACAGTTAAGCGAAAACCAAGATCTTAAAAGTCAATTGGATATCGTTGAATCTATTCTGAGAAATTTTCTACCTGTAGTTGAACCTAAAGACGAACAGAATTAGTAAGTTTTTATCAGATTATTCAATAATACCCAAACTTTTTAGAAAAGCATTATTATTCGGTTCACTTCCGAAAAATGCTTTTACAAGATTCATTTGATTTTCACTTCCGCTTTTTCAAAAACAGTTCTTCTAAAATGAAGACCGGTTTCTGAATTCAATACTCCATCTCTTTCAAAAACAGAGTACATATCTTAATTTATATTATCCAGAAATAAGGAAGCGGTCACACAGGAGGAGAGTTGCATGACCGCCGTTTAGGACTTTTGCGTAAATGTTCCAGTATAGAGATAGTATTATTTAGAGGAGAATCCCTGTCTCTTACAAAGTATCTACTTTTGAAATATAGATTAGTGACGGTGGTCACTTTGGCGTTTTTTATAGGTTTATTCTGTGATGCAAACCACAAATTTAGTACTAATTTTTAGCTGTTAGCCGAAATATTAGGACCATATAAATCGGGAGGTAAATTATTTTATTGGTTGAAAATCTGCTTTAATTTCATCATAAACAGGGACAGATTTATTCTGTTCATAATTAAAACACACGCAGGTTACTACTGTACTGGCAGCGGGCTTGGGATCATCCTTTATAAAAATATCAGATTGAATATCAAAGCTACTATTACCAATTCGGGATATTTTCTGACCAATAATCAAATCTGAAGGGTGGTCAATTTGTTGAAAATAATCTATTTTTATGGAAGCTACAATCAGAGATTTTTTCATTTCTGAAATATTCCATTTGTGAAAAAATGTAATCCTTGCATCTTCAACATAAGTAAGAAATACTGCATTATTTACATGCCCAAAGGAATCAATATCTTTCCACCTGGTTTTTAGTTCATAATAATGTGGATATTCTGTAATTGTCCCAAATGCCTTATATTAAAATGAACGTCTAATTAAATATATTTTTTATCCAGGAAAATATTGAAGACGATTCCTTTTTATAATTAGCATCACTTATAGTAAAATGAGTTTTGGATAATTCTGATTTAATTGCTTCAGAATTTATTATATCGGCATCATAACTTATTATACAGTTTTTATTCTCAATGCTAACCTTGTATTTTTCAATTCCCTTAGTATTATCTAAAATTCCAGAAACTTTTCCAACACATCCTTGACAGGTCATGCCAGTAATACCAAAAGAGACTTCTTTAGTTTCACCAGCAATTAAAGTGAATGATATCATTGTCACTACAGTAATTATTGCATTAAATAGATGCTTCATTTTTTATTTCTCCTAAATTATATATTTTTCACATAAAGAAAATTAAACCAAGCTTGCTATGATAGCCAATTACAATCATTTAATAAAAATATACTAATTATTAATGACAATTGGAACTTAATAAAAACTACTCAGTATATAAATAGTATCCCAGTTTCGTTATAAAAAAACAGCCACGCACTCTTTCACTCCTCCTCCATATGTGTGGCTGTTTTGTGCTGTAAATCAAATAATCACAAAAAGTAAACGAAACATTTTGTTTATAAAGTAAACGAAACATTTTGTTTATATATGAATTAAACCTTAGATTTCACGGATGAAAAGTATAATTTCTATATTATCATTAATGCTTATTTTCAATCTTGGCACAACGCTAAATATTGAAAAATCGTGTAGTATGACGGGTTGCACTATGAAGGCCGGGAAAATGTCATGTTGTAAAATAATCCCAGGTAAAAAGTCATGCTGTACTACCAAATATTCCTGTAAAATAACAGAATTTGACGCAACGTACCAACCAGCAGTTCAGATAGTAATTGCAAAACAAATAAATATAATTACTATTCCGGAAATAAACTTTATTTCAAATACCAATTCCTTACCGAATATCGATAATTTCAAACGACAGAAATTCAAACCCGATCTTCAACTCAATACCATACTTCTGATTTAAACACACTCCTTTTGTCAGATGTCCGGACTTTTTATGATTATCCGGAATCATCCTATTTATTCAACAAATTATTCAGGTAGAATATGAAATATATCATTCTGCTGGTATTGCTGATATCTATATCGGTGAGCCAGAATTTAGAGACATTATTGCAACAGACCTTTTTTGAACACCCTGCTGTTAAAGCTCAATCCGCAAATGTAGCTGGTACAAAAGAAAAAGAAAAAATATCAGGGGTACTTCCAAACCCTATGGTTAGTGGGGGATATTTTGCTGAACCTGTGGTGACTAAAAATGGACCACAAACATGGCGGGCAGGGATTTCCCAGAAAATACCATTTTTTGGGAAGCTATCCACCATACGGAAAATTGCCCTTAAACATACTGTGAAAGCCGAAATCAGACATGAGAAGGTTTTACTGGAAATTCAACGCAATGTAGTTACTGCCTATGAAAACCTGCGCTTTCATAAAAAGGAAGTGGAGATAACCAATCAGAACCTTGAACTGGCAAGGCATATTGAAACGGTTATTAAATCACGGTATAAAACCGCAACCGCTGGTCACCCCGATTTAATACAGATTCAGTTGAAAATCATGACCATGGAAGACCGAGCTCAAGATTTAGAAGAGAAAAAGACCGTATTGCTGAACGAGCTTAAATATGCTGTGGGCACCAATGAAAATTTGGTTCCGATTTTTAATGACCTTGAATACAATCTCCCTGCAATAGAAGGAATTAGTGGAAATACCAGCCTACAAATTCATAATCAAAACCTCGAAATCAGTAAACTCCAGTACAGGCTGAATCGATTGGCATCTCTGCCTGATTTCATCGCCGGCGTTGATTATATCCGTCTTGAAGACATTGCTGAGAGCCACCCACTCATGTTCAAGACTGGTTTAACCCTTCCCCTTTGGTCTGGGAAAAATAAAGCTATGAAATCTTCCGGAGAAGCAGGGGTTCGGGAAGCGAAACTGAAATTAAGGGATATTGAGTATAAACTGAATACAAAACTATCCCGAATTAAATTTCAACTTACTGAAAAAGAGCGGGAAATTAAGCTGTACAATAGTAAGCTTATTCCACACGCCAATCTTGGTTATGACGCATCAGAAAAAGCCTATCTGACAAATTCCATTCCTTTCACTGAATTTATCTTTGCATTTCAGACTTTACTGGATTTTGAGTTAAAATCCGCACAGGCAGTCTCTGAATTCCAAAAAATTAAGGCTGAATATTATGAATTAACGGGGCACTATATAATTAATCCTGAAAAAGGAGAAACAAAATGAAGAATTTAAAATGGATAACACTCATTATTACAGCATTTGCAATTGGTTACTTCTTTAGTGGTTCTGCAAATGATAACCATGACTTTGATAGTGGAACAACTGGACAACCCACAACATGGACATGCTCCATGCACCCCAATGTCAAATTGCCAAACAAAGGTCAATGCCCCATCTGCTTTATGGATCTCATCCCTTTAGAAGCCGGTGCTGGATCTGGATCAGACCCAATTTTGAAGATGTCACCATCTGCGGAAAAACTGGCAGAAATTATGATCACTGCGGTAGTTAGAAGTGAAGCATTTTCCGAAATTCGGGTTACCGGAAAGTTGGATGTGGATGAAACCCAAGTCCGGGATATCGCTTCATGGATGGATGGCCGAATTGAACGGCTGTATGTGGATTTTACCGGCATTTCTGTGAGAAAAGATGATCATCTTCTGGATATTTATTCTCCAGGGCTCATTGCAGCACAGGAGGAATTTCTTGCTGCTTATCAGGCGGGGTCCGGTTTTGGTATCTCAGCTTCTCGGGAAAAACTCCGATTACTTGGTGTTTCTAAATCTCAGATTAAGAATTTGGAGAAATCCGGTAAAGTAAAAGAGGCACTTACCATTCATACCCCTATTTCAGGTGTAGTGATTGATAAAAATGCCCAGGAAGGGGAATATGTAAAAACTGGGCAACACCTCTATTCAGTTGCAGACTTGAGTCGGCTTTGGCTTCTCATGGATATTTTTGAATCTGATATTGGATATATATACCTTGGCCAGCCTGTGGAATTTAAAACTACTGCCTATCCGGGGAAAACTTTCAATGGTACAGTTGCCTTTATTGCTCCCATACTTGATCCAGCCACTCGTACGGTGAAGGTTAGGGTAAATGTAAATAATGATAAATTACAGCTGAAACCTGAAATGCTGGCGGTAGCAGTTATCTCATCTCAATTGGATGCCGAGGGGACTGTGGTACATACTGAACTAAAAGGTAAATGGCTCTGCCCCATGCATCCTGACGATGTGCATAACAGCCATGGTCAATGCCGAATATGCGGAATGGATCTTGTGAAAGCAGAATCGATTCCCGGTGCAGTTACTGCAGATATTGGCAAAAATCCTTTGCTGATTCCGGAGACAGCTGTGTTAAAAACCGGCAAACGGTCTATCGTATATGTCCGTACCCAAACAGATGGTAATGCAGCTTTTGAAGGCAGGGTAGTAAAATTGGGACCCAAAACAGGAAATCAGTACATTGTACTGGATGGTCTCTCAGAAAATGAATCCGTCGTTACAAATGGTGCATTCAAGATTGATTCTGCATTACAAATTGAAGCCAAACCTGCAATGATGAGTCCAGTGAAAGAAGAATTAATAGTTGAAATTCCAGATGCCGGCACACTCAATCATGATCAGTATGAAATAATTTTGCCTATTTATCTTCAGCTTCAGGAAGCTTTGGCGGGAGATAATTTTCAATCAGCCCAATCCGCCTACCATCAAATAATAAAAAGTGGAAAAGAATTTTTCACCTTAGAAATGAATGCTGGTAAAAGTATTGAAACTATTCGCACAGCATTCCACCCTCTTTCTCAATCCATGATAATGGCAGCAGATTCACATCAACATGGCTATATTGTAAATGAAGCTTTTTGCCCCATGGCTTTTGATAATACTGGCGCATCCTGGCTGCAAACGACTGAGAAAATAGCCAACCCCTATTTTGGTTCTAAAATGTTGCGCTGTGGCACCTTGAAAAATAAATTTGGAGGCGACCATGGTCAATAAATTGATCCGCTATTGCCTTGAAAATAAGGTGATTGTAGGCGCTGCCACGATACTTATCATTGTATGGGGCATTCGTGTGGCACCATTTGACTGGGAATTAGGTGGAATTCCTCGAGATCCGGTACCCGTAGACGCCATACCCGATATTGGAGAAAATCAGCAAATAGTCTTTACCAAATGGATGGGTCGCTCTCCCAGAGATGTGGAAGATCAGATTTCCTATCCCCTCACTGTGAGCCTCTTGGGCGTACCTGGTGTGAAAACAGTACGATCATACTCCATGTTCGGATTTTCCACCATTTATGTCATTTTTAAGGAGAATGTAGATTTCTACTGGGGTCGGAGTCGCATTCTAGAAAAACTAGCCTCCCTCCCATCCGGCAGTCTACCCAATGGAGTTAAGCCTTCACTTGGTCCGGATGCTACGGCATTAGGACAGGTATTCTGGTACACTTTAGAAGGGCAGGATGAAAACGGTAACCCCACCGGTGGCTGGGACTTGGACGAACTCCGCTCTGTTCAGGATTGGTATGTACGCTATAATTTAATGGCGGTGGATGGCATTTCTGAAGTGGCATCTGTGGGCGGTTTTGTGAAAGAATATCAGATTGATGTGAATCCGGATGCAATGTTTGCCCACGGAGTAACCCTTCCCGAAATATTCAAAGCTGTCCGTATGTCCAATCTAGATGTGGGAGCCCGAACAATTGAAGTAAATAATTCTGAATATGTTATTCGCGGACTGGGCTTCATTAAATCCACTGGTGATTTAGAAAAAACAGTGGTAAAGGTTAAAGATAATATTCCCCTTACCATTAAAGATGTGGCTACCGTTTCCCTTGGTCCAGCTCTTAGACGGGGTGCATTAGACAAAGAAGGCGCTGAAGCTGTAGGTGGTGTGGCGGTGGTTCGCTATGGTGAAAATCCTCTCAGTGCTATACAGAAGGTAAAAGAGAAAATTGAAGAGATATCGCCTGGACTTCCAGAAAAGATACTCCCCGACGGCACTATCAGCAAGTTGGCAATTGTGCCATTTTATGACCGGACACAGTTGATCCATGAAACATTAGATACCCTAAACGATGCCCTCACCGATGAAATACTTATCACCATAATTGTGGTGCTGCTCATGGTGATGAATATCCGCTCAGCATTCATGATTTCTGGACTCTTGCCCTTAACGGTTTTGTCGGCATTTATTGCTATGAAATATTTCGGTGTTGATGCCAATGTGGTGGCTCTTTCCGGCATTGCTATAGCCATTGGAACAATTGTAGATATGGGTATCATTCTCACGGAAAATATCCTGAAGCATTTTGAGAATAAGTCCTCTGGAAAAAGCAGCTTGGAAATTGTGTACACAGCAGCCTCTGAAGTGAGCGGTGCTATATTAACTGCTATTTCCACCACAGTCATCAGCTTTTTACCGGTATTTACTCTGGAAGGTGCAGAAGGCAAACTCTTTAAACCCCTAGCATTTACCAAAACATTTGCTCTCATTTCATCTCTGGTCATCACTCTTGCTATTCTTCCCCCATTAGCCCATGCAATAATGAGTAAAAAGCCAAAAGGCAACTGGGTGAAAAAGACCGTGTATTTTCTGGTTTTCATCTTTGGATTATTCACTCTCTTTTCGGATAATTGGATTGTTGGGTTGATGCTAATAATTATTGGATCATTGAATATTTTTATAAATTCACTCCCAGAATCTATTCAATCCCGAAAGACCATGCTGGTAAATTTTCTCGTAATAAATCTAGTAATGGGTATTCTCACAAAACATTGGATGCCTCTAAAACATGAGAACGGAATCATTTTAAACTTTCTCTTTGTGGGGTTAATTCTCCTGTCCGTTTTGGGTAGTTTTTATTGGATCCTTAAAAAATATAGCTCTATTTTAAAATGGTGTCTGAATCATCAGAAATGGGTTCTTCTCTTTCCGCCATCCATATTGATCATCGGACTAACTGCCTGGTTGGGGTTCAATACAATATTCGGATTCCTTCCTAATTGGCTACTGAAAACCAAACCATTGGTAGCAATGTCACATTCATTCCCTGGTTTGGGGAAGGAATTCATGCCCTTTTTTGATGAAGGAGCATTCCTGTATATGCCCTCCACCATGCCCCACGCCTCTATCGGTGAAGCTATGGATGTACTGCAGAAATTAGACAAAGCCATTTATGCCATACCGGAGGTGGAATCGGTGGTAGGTAAAATTGGCCGTGCAGAAACTGCTCTGGATCCTGCACCGGTCTCAATGGTGGAAACGGTTGTGAATGTGATCCCCGAATATGGCATTAAGAATGGCAAACATATACGAAAATGGCGCCCCCATATTAAATCTATGGATGATATCTGGAATGAAATCGTTAAAGTGGCTAAAATCCCTGGTACCACCTCAGCGCCAAAGCTCATGCCTATAGCCACACGGATTGTTATGCTTCAGTCCGGTATGCGGGCTCCCATGGGTATCAAGGTTAAGGGACCAGATTTGGAGAGCATTGAATCCGTATCCATGCAATTGGAGCAAATACTAAAGGATGTCTCCGGCGTGAATCCCCCCACCGTTTTTGCCGACCGTATAATTGGCAAGCCTTATTTGGAAATTGACATAGACCGGGAAGCTATTGCCCGTTACGGACTGCATATCAAAAATGTGCAGGATATCATTGAAATAGGTATTGGTGGGAAGCAACTTACAACAACTGTTGAAGGACGGGAACGCTATCCCGTGCGGGTGCGCTATGCTCGTGAGCTGCGGGACGATTTTGAGGATTTAGACCGAATTCTCATTCCAACCCCAACGGGACAGCAAATCCCTCTTTCTCAATTAGCAGAAATTCGATATGTGCGCGGGCCACAGATGATCAAAAGTGAAGATACATTTCTTTTGGGATACGTTATATTTGATAAATTGGAAGGGTATGCTGAAGTGGATGTTGTGGAGAATGCCCAGACGCATTTGAATGACCTCATAAAATCCGGAGAATTGCAGATTCCTGCCGGTGTGAATTATACTTTTTCAGGTTCTTATGAAAACCAGATTCGAGCATCCAAACGCTTATCGGTTATTTTTCCCCTGGTTTTGGGGATTATTATGCTCATCCTCTATTTGCAGTTTAAAGACCTAAAAGTTGTGGCGCTAGTATTTACCGGTATTATCATTGCCTGGTCTGGCGGATTTATACTCATTTGGCTTTACAACCAAGGCTGGTTTCTCAATTTCTTTGGACTGCGGGACTTATTTAATATTGGTACCACCAATATGTCTGTTGCTGTGTGGGTTGGTTTTCTGGCACTCTTTGGTATTGCAACGGATGATGGAGTTTTAATGGCAACCTATGTAAAACAACGGATCAGTGAGAAAAAACCACAAAATAAACAAGAGGTTTTTAATGCCGTGGTTTATGCCGGAAACCGCCGCGCTCGTCCTGCACTCATGACCATTGCAACTACAATTTTAGCACTGGTACCCATCCTCACATCTACTGGACGAGGAGCTGACATAATGGTCCCCATGGCAATCCCTGCATTTGGTGGGATGATATTGGTGATTACCAGTATTTTCATCGTACCATCCATCTATGCCTGGATTGAAACACGGAAATTAACTCAATAAACATGAAAATAAACAACGGAGGCACAAAGACACAGATAGAATCCTTTGACAAAACAATAATTCATTGAGTTTTTGAATCTTTGTGGATAACGAACAAATAATAAAAAGAAAGGAAATAAAAATGAAATACATAACTCTAATCATACTTTCCCTTGCCCTCATAGTAAACTGCGGTGGTGGAAAAGATACTAAAACAGAAACTCAGCATAGCCATGAAGGGCATTCGCATTCAAGCGACCCTGCGGATAAGATGGCAGAAGGTGAAAACCTGATTTATTATACCTGCCCCATGGATGCCCATAGCGCTGAGTATAGCAGTGACCCAGGCCATTGTCCTAAATGTGGTATGGACTTAGCTGCAGGTGTTATTACTGCCGATGAAAACCATGATTTCTATGGCTGCCCCATGCTCATTCATAGTCATATTAGGGAAGACAAGCCCGGTACCTGTGTAGATTGCGGTATGAAGTTGAAACCTATGCGGTTGATAAAATAGGCTTTTTAATCCATGCTTTAAAATATATCTACGATTCACAATCCTTTACGGATTACGAATTGCAAACTCGATAGGATAATCGCATACCCCGTCTTAATTGACGGGGTTAATTCATTGGGTGAATATCCAGTTACTCTATGTACAGATAGTATACATTCAAACGGGATATTGCCCCTTCTAATAACACAATCCAATCTAACATTTTCCTACCAGTACAGCCATTGGATGTAATAATCAAGAATTTTACGCATACCTATTGATATTTGCCAAACATCGGTTTTTTCATCTGCATTTCCATCCCCACCAGAAAATGCCCCAGCTATAAAATATGGTTTTTGTACATTAACAGATAAAGTGGCAAAACCTAAGTTCCACAATCCCCCAATTCCGGGTATGACAATGGTACTTTTTGAATTTGGCGCTGGGATTCCATTCCATTGTCCTTCAGAGGTATTACGAACCATAATATTTCCTCCAATTGAGCCATTAATGAGTTTTATTTTTTTTGAATATGCGGTTAAGGAAAAATCAACCATGCGAGACCCTGTATATCCGTATTTACTATCTGCTAGGGGATATGAAATTGAAAAAGTGCCTCCTGCAAATACTGGGTTTAAGGTTCTCTTTACAAAAAACTGTGTTTCAAAAATAGCTTTATAAATCCCTTCACTCATACTGAAGTGACGATGGGGTTCAACCTCATCATCATCCTGTAGAAAAAAAGGATCTGAAGTCAATGTATTTTTTGATGGAATTCCAATCCCGCCACCCAAAAAGAGACGCGACCCGGGTCCCTTTCCTGCATTAAGAGCCAAAAAACGAACCATTATTCTGCTATCGCCTAATAGACCACCAATGGCATTGTCAAAATCTGTATCTGAACTCTCGTCTCTATGATGTTTTGTGGTTTCATTTTCTACTCCCCAAGTCATGGTTCTTTTACCAATAACCTGACTCAGGGTAATATTCCACCAATCTGTAATGCCAATGGTAATATTTGGAGTAAATACTTTGGCACTGAGGGTTCCAAGGTGGTCAAATCCTTCATCTGAACCCTCAATCTCATCATGCGCCCAATTTATAAATTGATAATTGAAGTTAGCACCCACCATTATATCACCTGCACCCAAGCCTACCCCCTGATCAGAACTGCCAACTGGCAGTGAAGGATTACTTCAGAGTGCTCATTGCCCAAACAGCTGTATTGGCATTAATACTATGAATAATATTAGATAAATTGTCTTTTTCATGTTTTCCTTTTTTTAGTTAATTAGAAGTTTTCTTAGTGGTAATATCATTTGTAAAATATTTATACAATGCCGGTATTACTAACAGCGTCAAAATTGTGGAAGTCACCAACCCTCCAACAACCACTGTAGCCAGGGGTCTTTGGACTTCACTGCCAGTACCTGTGGCAAAAAGAAGGGGCATTAACCCTAATGCTGTTGTTAAAGCAGTCATCAAAACGGGTCTCAATCGTAAAATTGCACCATTAATTGCAGCTTCCTTAACAGTCATACCCTCTTTAATTAATTGATTGAAATATGTAATTAACACCATTCCATTTTCCAGCGATATCCCAAATAATGCAATAAATCCAATTGACGAAGGTACTGAAAGATGTTGATTTGTTATCCACAATGCAACAATACCGC